>NZ_LT965928.1:2212516-2311509 GCF_900239935.1 Pseudoalteromonas carrageenovora IAM 12662 | reverse complement strand
CAGTTGGTTAGAATACCGGCCTGTCACGCCGGGGGTCGCGGGTTCGAGTCCCGTCCACTCCGCCAACACTTACACAACATATGGTTGTAAAACATATTCTTATTATGGAGTGGTAGTTCAGTTGGTTAGAATACCGGCCTGTCACGCCGGGGGTCGCGGGTTCGAGTCCCGTCCACTCCGCCATTTGATATCGTAACAAAATTAGTAAGTGCATTACCCCATGCACATACCACTGCGGAGTGGTAGTTCAGTTGGTTAGAATACCGGCCTGTCACGCCGGGGGTCGCGGGTTCGAGTCCCGTCCACTCCGCCACTTGTTATTCCCTCAATAACAAGATTATAAAATTATTTCATATTTCTTTTAATAAAACATACTTTGGCTATCAGCTATCAGCTATCAGCTATCAGATCGACTCTTTTATACTAACCTGCTAATATTCCTTATTATTCTTCATTATTCAGCTTCATATATCTGCATGAATTACCAAGAATCTAACCTCACTTTTAAAAAGGAAGCATTAAGATGAGCACATTAGGTCAACAATTAAAGCAGCTACGAAATGATAAAAAACTGAGCCAGCCAGAGTTCGCTCAGCAAGTGGGGATAGAGCAGAGCTATTTATCAAAACTTGAAAACGATAAATCAATTCCCTCGAATGAAATATTTAGATCTTTATTTATTGCATTAGATCTTTCAATTGATGAGTTTATGAAGCCGCTTGTATCGAGCCATGATAAAGCTAGGCTGATGCAAATACCCGATGTAGAAGTGTGGTTTAAAAGTAAAGCTGTAAAGAGTTCTGCTGCACAGCGAAAAATTATATACCTCGCTATGTTTTTGATTGCTTTTGGCTGTGCATTATTTTATGTAGGACATAAAAACTATCTGTTCAATGAACGCTTTTACGAATACAAATCACTGGGTGTGATCAAAAAAGATGAACCTCTGAATATTTATACTCATTGGAGCAATTATATTATTGAATCAAACCGCGAGAAAAGAGAAGAAAAAGGGCGGGAAATACTAGCCAGAAGAGTACAAAGTTTTAAGTTAATGGATAAGTATGTTGGTGAGTCATTTGTCGAAGCCGTTGAGGGAGGTAAACGTGTTTATAGTGCAGATGAAATCTCGCGAACAATGCCACATGCAGGCAATAGCTGGCTCGAATTTATCGGCATATTTGCCGCTGTATTTGGTTTGGTGTTTGCTTTACTGGAACCTAGATTAACCAAACAATAAAAAGCCTGCGTACAAGAAAACGCAGCAGGCTTTAATATAAATTGGTCTACAATTACCCTTGTGGGCCAAATGACTCTTTTAAGTAAGTATCTAAAAAGTTTAAATAAGCGTTAGAAGCGCTGATACGGTTTTCTTTTTTAGTAAAACCATGGCCTTCATCTTCAAACAATACATATTCTACTGGTACGCCATTGGCTTTGACTGCGGCAACGAGTTCATCGCTTTCAACTTGTAAAACGCGCGGATCGTTAGCGCCTTGTATTACCATTAAAGGTTTTGTAATGTTTTTAGCATGAAATAATGGCGATATAGCACGATGACGCTCACCGTCTGTCGCAGGATCGCCCATTTCATCGTATAAGGCTTTTTTAAAACTCTCCCACCATGGTGGAATTGAGTTAAGTGTTCTTACCCAGTTAGTCACCCCAAAAATATTAATACCTACTTTGAATTCCTCAGGTTCAAAGGCAAGTGCAGCTGCGGTCATAAACCCGCCGTAACTACCTCCCATAATGCCAATTTTTTCGCTATCGACCCAATCTAAACTTTGAAGATGCTTTTTACCGTACACAATATCTTGTAAGTCATCTGTGCCGTGCTTTTTATCATCCAAATGAAAAAATGTTTTACCGTATCCTGAACTACCACGGTTGTTAACGGCAAAAATAGCATAGCCATGATTAATTAAGTGCTGCTGTGTCGCGCTGTAACCAGTACGGCTTTGTCCACCAGGGCCACCATGCACCCAAATTAATGCTGGCACTTTATTAGTGCTACTTGCTTGTTTGGGCTTGTACAAAACACCAGGTACCTCTAGCCCATCAAAACTTTTAAAGCGTACAATTGTGCTTTGTACTAAATTACTTTGGTTTATTTCTTTGCTAAGTGAATTAGTTAGTTGTTTGGCGCTAATACCACCGACTTGCCATACAAATAAATTACTTGGGGATGTGTCAGAGTTCAAATAAAACGCCATGGTTTTCTCGTCACTTGAGAAATTTACACTGCGTAAATTACCATTGGGTAGGGTGGGCATAGCGACTTGTTTACCTGTACGAGTATCTAAAATAGTTACTTTAGTACTGGCATCGGCATTTACTCCACTTACTTGGTAGCGTCCAGATTTAGAAAAATAAATAAATTTTACGTCCCATTCGTCTTCTAAAGCCGGGCTATGTTTCTCTGTCGCTAACTCATAGCGCCACACTTGTGAAAACTCACCTTTTGCGTCCGTAGAGTAGTATAAGTATTTACCGTCAGTAGAGAAGGTTTCAGGTGTATATTGTGCGGGATCATCATGCTTAGATATAAGTTGTGGTTTAAGGGGTTTTTTATAAGTGTCGAGAATGTATGTATCACTGTCTTTATTGGTATTATTTTTAGATAAAGCAATAAAGCGTCCATCAGGGCTAATGGCGCCAACATCTAATCCGAGTTCATTTTGATAAACAGGAGACATTTCATAGGTTTCACTATCTACGCGATATAAATCCATAAATTTGGCATCACGCTGATTGCTGGTGATAAAAAATTGGCTCCCATCTTTTGTAAAACCTGCAAAGCCAGCTCGTGTTTCATCGCCAGGGGTTAAATCTTTGATTGAACCGTCAACTTCACGCACGTAGACATGATATCGCTCGTTACCGCCTGAGTCTTTGGTAAATAATACGCGCTCATCATTAGGAAAGTAGCGTACAGGGTAGGTACTGTCTTCAAAATTGGTTAAGCGTTCTTTACTGC
The DNA here is from genome assembly GCF_900239935.1 of Pseudoalteromonas carrageenovora IAM 12662. Lineage (NCBI taxonomy): Bacteria > Pseudomonadati > Pseudomonadota > Gammaproteobacteria > Alteromonadales > Pseudoalteromonadaceae > Pseudoalteromonas > Pseudoalteromonas carrageenovora. The sequence goes on along the minus strand of NZ_LT965928.1, from coordinate 2,308,529 downwards.
CTGTTTTAACATCGACCTCATATAAACTATAAATACCGCTTTCATCGCTACTAACGAGAATTTTTTTACCAGAAGGTGAAAAACTACTACCTATAAAGGATGTAGTATCAAAAAAAGTGTTGGCACTGTATGTCTGTACCGCTTGTGCTGCTGAGGTTTGTTCAGCAATAACATGTGTTGTATTGCTCGATTGGCTACAGCCAGCGAGTGCAATTGCACATGCTAGTGCGCCAAACTTAAGTGTTTTGTTCATTAATACAGTCCTTGAATTATTATTAGCGTATTTGAGTGTTGCTCGTACATTTTTTAAACGCAAGCTTTGGAGCTTATTCAAGGCTTAATAAAGTGTTACAAAGCGTGTATTAGATGAGTGATTAGCAAGCTTTATAATGTATTGGTAGGTTTTATATTTTTTGATACTGATCGAGCTTAAAGTTATTGCTTTAAGCTAATTAAAATTGAGTACAAAAAAGCCAGTGCTAGGGCGCTGGCTTTTGCTATTCAGATGCTTAGCTTGGTTGGTTAAGCTGCATCTGCTTTGCTGTCTTCACTTTTACGTGCGGCTTTGCCTGCTAATAAATCAGCTGGGTCAAAGTCATCAACGTTAATCACGTCTAAGCGGGCTTTTTCAACAGCGGCTAATTTATCAGCTTCTGCTTGGCTTAATATGCCAGCTTCAAGGCCCATTTGCGCTACTTTATCAAGTTGGAAGAATGGCAGTTTAAGGCCTTTCTCTTTACATACTCGCTCAAATAACGGCTCTACAGCCAGTACGTCTTTAAGTGTTTGCTCTTGACGGCCTACTAAATTAAGAGGTTCGTCAGTTAAGTAAACATAGCTTGCTAAACGGTTACGCGTTTCGCTAGGTACTTGTAGTAGTTGTGCTAATTTATGCTCAAGTTTGTCTGTAGGTTTACGAACCGGGCGACCAAACGGGAATAACAATACTTTTAGTACGCCACGTAGTGGGGCAGATGGCATGTTATTGATTAAATCAGCAAGGGCACGTTGGCAGTGGTAAAGATGATCCTGACAACTCCATTGTACAAGTGCAAAATCTTCTTTTTTACGGCCTTCATCGTTGTAACGTTTAAGCGTTGCAGACACTAAGTAAAGGTAGCTTAGTAAGTCACCTAAACGTGCAGAAATACGTTCTTTACGTTTAAGAGAGCCACCAAATACTGCCATGCTAATGTCAGACATAAGTGCTAAAGAGGCACTAAAGCGAGACGCGATTCGGTAAAACTCAGCCGTTTCATCTTTATAAGGTACGCTTGTAAAACGTGCACCTGTAAGTGCAAGCCACTTAGTACGTACAAGGTTCGACATAGTAAAGCCAATGTGGCCCATTAGCGCTTTATCAAATACGTTAAGCGCTTCTTCGCGGTCTTCAATTTCACATGCACCAAGCTCTGTTAGTACAAATGGGTGACAGCGAATTGCACCTTGACCATAAATAATCATATTACGGGTCAAGATGTTTGCACCTTCAACGGTAATGGCAATAGGTGCGCCTTGATAGCCACGACCTAAATAGTTATTTGGCCCAAGCATGATTCCCTTACCGCCAAGTACATCCATTGCATGAATGGTTGAGTCGCGCATTTGCTCAGTAAGATGGTATTTAATAATAGCTGAAACAACCGATGGCTTTTCACCTAAATCAACTGCGCCGGTAGACATGCTAACCGCTGCATCAGAGCTGTAAGCGTAACCTGCAAGTTTAGCCAAAGACTCTTCAACACCTTCCATTTTACCAATAGGTAAACGGAACTGACGACGAATACGGCTATAAGCACCTGTAGCTAAAGCGATAGTTTTAATGCCACCGGTTGAATTTGACGGCAATGTGATTGCACGGCCAACCGATAAACACTCAACCAGCATACGCCAGCCTTGGCCTGCCATTTCTGGTCCGCCAATAATGTAATCAAGTGGTACAAATATGTCTTTACCGCGAGTTGGGCCATTTTGAAATGGTACGTTAAGCGGAAAGTGACGACGTCCAATTTCTACTCCAGGAGTATCTGTTGGAATAAGTGCACAGGTAATACCCGGCTCTTTAACATCGCTTAATAAACCGTCTGGATCTTGTAGTTTAAATGCAAGACCAAGCACTGTAGCTACTGGTGCAAGTGTAATGTAACGCTTATTCCACGTAAGGCTTACACCTACAACTTCTTCGCCGTTCCATTGCCCTTTACACACAACACCGTAATCAGGAATTGAGCTTGCATCAGAGCCAGCCTCTGGCGAGGTTAGTGCGAAACAAGGGATTTCTTTACCGCTCGCTAAGCGCGGTAAGTAATGATCTTTTTGCTCTTTTGTACCATAGTGCTGTAATAATTCACCCGGGCCTAAAGAGTTTGGTACACCAACAATTGACGAAAGCAGTGTTGATTTACTCGTTAACTTTTGAAGTACACAAGATTGTGCAAACGCAGAGAACTCTAAACCGCCGTATTCCTTTTTGATGATCATGGCAAAAAATTGATTATCTTTTAGGTATTGCCATACATCTTGAGGAAGGTCAGTAAGCTCGTGCGTTGCTTCCCAATCATCTAGCATGCTACATACTACTTCTACAGGGCCATCAATAAAGGCTTGTTCTTCAATAGTAAGTTTAGGGATTGGGTATTGGTGTAGCTTTTTCCAATCTGGGTTACCACAAAATAAATCAGCTTCCCACCACGTAGTACCGGCATCGATTGCTGACTTTTCTGTGTCAGACATGCTTGGCGTTACTTTTTTAAAGGTAGAAAAAATAGGCTTGATTATATATTGCTGACGAATGCCAGTAACAGAAAGAGGAACCGCGATGATCAAAAAGATCAACCAGCTAATTAAACCAAAAGCACCCGCAAAGGTACCAATTAATAAAGTTGCGGCAGAAACACCAAGTGCTGTGTTCCAACTCGCTCTGTGGTAAATCGCGATGCTGAGCAATACGATTAAACCGAGTGTAAATATGAGTGTCATTGCTTATTCCTTAATAGAGGTCAGACCACCTCAGTTAGAGTAGCGCTAGTGAGCCTAAGTTTCAAGTACATTACAGTGTTAAATTATAGTCGAAATAGCCATAATTAATTCACAGCTTCCCTTAAAGAGGAACGAGCATGCATTGCCACTGCATTTAATTCAACGATTAGTTATATTAATGCGCTAAAAATCAGTAAATCAGCTAGCCAAAAAAGGTTTTTTAAGTAAATATGTCTGCTGTAGCGCAATGTAAAGCACAGCGTTATTTATACGTATTTTTTAAGGGTTAGTTTATTAATGTGTGAATTACTTGGCATGTCAGCCAACGTACCTACCGATATTTGTTTTAGTTTTTCAGGGCTTTTAGAGCGCGGTGGCAATACCGGCCCGCATAAAGATGGTTGGGGTATTACCTTTTACGAAGGTAAAGGTTGTAGAACGTTTAAAGATCCTGAGCCAAGTTATCAATCAGAAATTGCAAAGCTCGTTAAAGCGTACCCAATTAAAAGCGTGTCGGTTATTAGCCATATTCGCCAAGGTAATCGTGGGCGAGTGTGCCTTGAGAACACCCATCCGTTTACACGCGAGCTTTGGGGCCGCGAAATTACTTATGCACACAATGGGCAGCTTTCTAATTATCACGACTTAAAACCACAGTATTATCGGCCTGTAGGAAATACCGATAGCGAACTGGCATTTTGTTGGTTGCTTGATAAAATTCGTGAAAAATACCCAAAACGCCCATCTAATATGGCGTCTGTTTTTAGGTATGCGGCTAAGCTTTCGCACACGTTGCGTGAAAAGGGCGTATTTAATATGTTACTTACTGATGGCGTGTTTGTATTAGCGTATTGTACTAATAACTTACATTATATAACGCGCCGAGCGCCATTTGGTAAAGCAACCTTGATTGATGCTGATATGGTGGTTGATTTTAACGAAGAAACCACACCAAACGATGTAGTAACCGTAATAGCTACACGCCCACTCACTAATGATGAGCGCTGGCAAAAAATGCAGCCGGGTGAGTTTGCTTTATTTAAAATGGGCGAGTTAATTTAGCGCTAAATTAAAAACATAAAAAAACGCGATGTAAAATCGCGTTTTTTTATTCAATATACACTTTTACCAGTTTGCATAATTAATTATTGCAAATATGTGTTATAGCGCCTCTACGCTAGCATCGCTTTTGTCCGCTACAGCTGCAGGAGCCGCGACAGGTTGAGTAACGGTAAACGAGTTCATTTGCACTTCAAACTGCTCCATCCCTTTTTCACCTTTCCACATACGTACTAGCATGTAATCCATTTCAGGAGCAAACCATGCAAGCGCTTGGCGTTTGTCATTATCGTATAAGCGTTTAACTTTAATGGCTTCTACATTGCCAATAGGCAACGAAATCATTTCAGTGCCTGTTACTTCAAAGTTGTAGTCGCGGCGATTACCTTTTTTATCAATAAGCGGAAACGAGAAATTAGTTTCGCCTTTTTTTAGGCCTTCACGTACTTGTACTTGGTACGAAATAGCGTCCTGAAATTCGTCAGTCCACTCGCATTTTAGCGGGTATTCGCTAGTGCTACTTGTGACCACTTTATTTTGCGTATCAAAGTCTATTTTGTAATCTTTATCTGGGCCTGTGCCTGTACGCACCATGTTGTAATGATGTGGGGTAACTTTGCCATCTTTGTATGTAAACTTTGAGGTTTTTTCGCGCGAGTCAGAAAAAATCATCCACTCTATATTGCTATGATAAGTAAGCTCGTAGTTATTATCGCTTAATTTTTTAAGCTCACGTACGGCTTCACCATGATTTTTACCTTTGCGTAAAATATCATAGCTTGCTTGATACTGTGTTAGTTCGCCTGCAATAAGGCTAGTAGGAAGTAAAGCGCCCGCACATAATAGCAAGGCACTTATTTTTTTATTGTGGGTAGTGCGCGCCGTGTGCAGGAAGTTGTTTTTCGTCAAGAACTGCATAATCTGCTTCCATAGTAAGTCTTTGTTCACTGAACCATTTGACCACCAAAGGATAAATTATATGCTCTTGCTCGTGCACGCGCTTTGCTAATGTCTCTGCTGTATCATCCTTGAGTACAGGTATTTGCGCCTGAAGAATAACCGGGCCGCCGTCTAATTCTTCAGTAACAAAGTGAACACTTACGCCATGAACATCGTCTTTTGCATCAATTGCTCTTTGGTGGGTATTCAGCCCCTGATACTTAGGCAACAAAGATGGATGAATGTTCAACATTTTTCCAACATATTTTTGCACTAAGCTAGGAGTAAGAATACGCATAAACCCAGCTAATACAACTAGATTCGGCATAAAAGAGTCGATAACGTTCATTAATTGCGCATCATAGGCTTCGCGCGAGTCAAAATCTTTATGACTCAGCACTTTTGTAGCAATACCTGCTTGTTTAGCACGCTCTAGGCCATAAGCGTCTGCTTTATTGCTAATAACAGCCGCTATATGTCCATTTATCTCGCCACGTTCGCAGGCATCAATGATGGCTTGTAAATTAGAGCCACTACCTGAGATCAAAACTACCAGACGAGTGGGTGCCATTACTTAGCACCACCTACAATTTCTACTTGCTCTTCGCCTGGCGCTGCATCGTGAATTTCACCAAGGTGCCATGCATTTTCGCCTAAGTCTTTTAAAATAGTTAAGCTTTGTTCAAGTTTGTCTGCAGGGACTACTAATACCATGCCAACGCCACAGTTAAATGTACGGTACATTTCGTGAGTAGCAATGTTACCGTTTTCTTGTAGCCAGTTAAAAATAGGTGGCCACTGCCAGCTATCGCCTTTAACCACTGCCTTTGCAGAGCCTGGTAACACGCGAGGAATATTTTCCCAAAAGCCACCGCCAGTAATGTGCGAAAGGGCATGCACGTCAACTTGCTTAAATAACTCAAGTAAAGGTTTTACGTAAATACGTGTAGGCTCTAATAAATGCTCGCCTAATGTTTTACCGTCAATTACTTGGTTTGTATCAGCGTTTGATACTTCAAGTACTTTACGAATTAAAGAGAAACCGTTTGAGTGAGGACCGCTAGATGCAAGCGCAATAAGCTGATCGCCTGCTGCTACTTTAGTACCATCAATAATTTTAGATTTTTCTACTACACCGGTACAAAAGCCTGCCATGTCGTAGTCTTCACCATCATACATACCTGGCATTTCTGCTGTTTCGCCACCAATTAGGGCACAACCAGAAATCTCACAACCTTTACCAATACCGGTAACTACATCGGCTGCTGTGTCTATATCTAGTTTACCCGTTGCGTAGTAATCTAGAAAAAACAGGGGTTCAGCGCCTTGTACTATTAAATCGTTTACACACATTGCAACTAAATCAATACCAACAGTGTCGTGCTTTTTTAAGTCGATAGCTAAACGAAGTTTAGTACCAACACCATCAGTACCAGCAACTAACACAGGTTGCTTGTAACCTTCAGGAATTTCGCAAAGTGCGCCAAAACCACCAATTCCGCCCATAACTTCAGGACGACGAGTTTTTTTCACTACGCCTTTAATACGCTCAACAAGTGCATTACCAGCGTCGATATCTACGCCCGCGTCTTTATAGCTTAGAGACTGTTTTTGTTCGCTCACAGGTTTTCCTCAAAATAGTTGTTTTGGGTTGCTTAGAAACGCGCGTATTTTACAACAATTGCAACTGCGCGGCTAGCGCAAATGTAATTTTGAAATAATAAACAAGGACACTTGTCCGCTGCTTGTTGTTTAAATAAACAAAAAAACGCCCGCAGGCGTTTTTTTAGTAAATAAAGACGTTAAATTAACCGTTATGCTTTTGCGGTTAATATAGCTCTAAGTGGAGCGGGATAACCTTCAATGGTTTTACTTGTATCGTTTGGATCTAAAAAGTCTATTAACGACTCGTTTTCCATCCAATCGGTTTTACGTTGTTCTTCAAGCGTAGTAATTGCACAATCTTTTATTTGCACATCTTTAAAGCCAACACGCTCCATCCACAGTTTTAATGCAGCAGTACTTGGAATAAACCAAACATTGCGCATTTTTGCATAGCGGTCGGTAGGCACGAGTACTGTGTTTTCATCGCCTTCAATAACTAAGGTTTCCAGCACTAACTCGCCACCCGGGCGAAGCTGCGCTTTTAACTGCGCTAAAAAATCAATTGGCGAGCGACGATGATAAAGTACCCCCATCGAAAAAACCGTATCAAAGGCTTTAAGTTCCGGTAGGGCTTCTACACCTAGTGGCAATAAATGAACGTTTTCGTCTGGGTTGTAGTGTTTAATAGCCTGAAACTGACATAAAAATAAATCAGACGGGTCAATACCCACTACAAACTCGGCGCCTTCGCCGCGCATACGCCATAAATGATAGCCAGAGCCACAACCAATATCTAACACTGTGCGGCCTTTTAATGGCTCAATATGAGGCAGGAGGCGATCCCACTTCCAATCACTGCGCCATTCGGTGTTTATTTCAATACCGTGCACACTAAAAGGGCCTTTGCGCCAAGGCATCATTCGTTTTAATAAATGCGTTGCTTGTTTTTGCTCGCCTTCGCTCATTTCTCCTAGCGCGCCAATTTCTACTTTAGTGGCGATATCAACATGAATTGTTTTTACTTCAGGCAAATTTTTAAGTACTTTTTGCCATTTAGGTAAATCACCATGGCTTGCCTCTAACTGCCAATGTTTTAATTGAGCGGGTAGGGTTTCTAGCCAGTGGCTAAGTGGGCTTTGTGCAATTGCAGCGTAAAATTGGTTAAACCATTGAGACATAAATTACTCTTTTTATTTAATTGCTACCATTGAGCAAAAATTAAAACATTGATACCACACCTGTGTTTGGCTAAAGCCAATATCGCTTAAACGATTAAAGTGAGTGCTGAGTGTATCGGGGCGCATTACGTTTTCAATAGCAGTGCGTTTTTGGCTTATTTCAAGCTCAGAGTAGCCATTGTGACGTTTAAAGTCGTGGTGCAAATCAATTAATAAGTTATCGCATTGCTCGTTTTCGGCTTTAATTTTTTCGCTAAGTAGCAGCACGCCACCGGGCTTTAAGTTAGCGTATATTTTTTCAAGCACGGCTTGGCGCTGTGCATGGGGTATAAATTGCAGCGTAAAGTTCATTGCCACAACCGATGCGTTTTGAATTTCAAGCTCGTTAATATCGCCAAGGGTAACAGTAACCGGTACGTCCGATTTAAAACCTTGTAAATGCATTTTACAACGCTCAACCATGGCCTGTGAGTTATCAACAGCAATAATGTGGCAGTTATCAGTGCGAATATTACGGCGCATACTTAGTGTTACTGCACCTAGCGAGCAGCCTAAGTCGTACAGGTTTGAATTACTTTGTGCGTATTCGCCTGCTAATTTACCCATAGTGCTTACAATGGTGGCATAACCAGGCACAGAGCGCTGGATCATATCAGGAAATACTTCAACCACATTTTGGTCGAAGCTAAAATCTTTTACTTGTTGCTCAGAGGCGTAAATACTGTCTTTTGTGGTCACGAAGGCAGTCTCTTTAAAAATAATGGCACTATTTTAACATTTTATGCTGGATAGTCAGTGATAAATTCAGTAGCTTGGCTAGAATTATGAATAATAAGTATAAAAGAGAACGTTAAATGAGCAAAAGTAAGATCATCAGCACCGACGATATTTTAGCAACCCTATGTCATTCGGTAACAGGTGTACTCACATCAGCCAGCGGTAACAGCATTAGTTACTCTGCAATGGTACAAAAAATAACCCGCACTTGCATGCGCCCAGACATAGGCTGCTTTGTGTTATTTGATGGCGGCTTTACAGGTTTAGTCGTTACCAACTTTACCTCACAAGCAGCGATGGAAATATACGGCGACTACATGCGTAACATGGGTATGCCGGAGGAAGAAATTGCCCACAGCCATTTATCAGACGACGTATCTAATGTATTAGGTGAGCTGATGAACCAAATTGTTGGTGACTTTACTTCTAAAGTACGCGAGCAGTTGCATACTTCTATTACGCAAAACCAGCCAAAAATGATGGCGATTAATAAACAAGTGCAAATATCGGTAGATACCACTATGGATCGACCACAAGCACGCCGGGTAACCTTTACAACCAGCAAACAAAATATTTTCTACCTTGAGCTGGCAATGGATAAAACAGAGTTTATTAAACTTCACGACTTTGACATTGTAGATGCAATAGACCCAGACGATATTATTGAAAACGAAGCTAAGCAAAAAGCCGAAAAAGCCAAAGCAAAGTCAAAAGAAGCAGAACAAGATGATGCCGATGATGATTTTATGGCAGGCTTAGGGCTTTAATGTTATGTAGGTTGGGTAGAGCGAAGCGAAACCCAATACGCTTATGAGCTGTCAGTTTAAAGCTTTCAGCGATCAGTAGAAAAGTTACCAAAGAGAACGCGATGTTAAATCGCGTTTTTTATTATTGAGAACTTTGATTACGAGTTAGGTTGTATTTATATTTTCGCTGACCGCTGACCGCTGACCGCTGACCGCTGACCGCTGACCGCTGACCGCTGACCACTGACCGCTGTTCAATACGGATTCTCTCCCATCGCTACCACTACACAAAAAATTCGTAAATCCAATTCTAATTGGTGGTAACTCGGCTCCATGTGGCAGCAAAGTTGGTAAAAGCCTTTGTTATGATCTTTTTCTTTAAAATGCGCTAATTCATGAACCACTAACGCTTTTAATAGTGGCTCGGGAGCGCGCAATAAATCGCTGTTAATCGCTAAATCGTGCTTACGGGTTTTACCTTGCATGCGGTAGGTGTGTGTACCCAATGCGTTGGTGACCATATCGCCTTGTTTTTTAAATGCAGCGCGGCCAAACGGTGGGGCGTTTTTTAAATATTGTTTTTTAAGTTCGGTGGCGTAGCTATAAAGTAGTTTATCAGTGGTTATGGTATGCGCTTGCGGGTATTTTTTAAGTAAGTAGTTACTTACTTTTTTGTTTTTAATTAGGCTTAATACCTGATCAACAATGTTTGCCGGGTAGCCGGTAAAGTAACGTGCGTATTCACTCATTTTTATTCTCTATTTAAAAAAGCGTAGGCTGGTGGGCTTCTTTTTCGCCGCTGAATGGGTTTAATACTGGGTGATTATACCCTAGGTCTTCACAAAATTGCCTGGCAAGTAATGGGGATTCACGGTTATCGGCGGTATGAAAAAACACATACGGCGTTTTACCCTCATCAAGCCATTGTTTTACTTTACTAAGCCACGGTTTATAAAAGGATTTATAGTCGTTTTGTAAATCGGCTATGACAAAACGCGCCATCGGCTGTGAGCCAGTAGCTATTGCATGTACAGGTAAGTGCGGCTTTTTTTGTTGTGCATCTATTAACGCCTCGGTGGTTGGCTTAACTGCAAAAAGCGCCCGTGTATCCATAGAAATACGATTTATGTTATTTGCTATTAATAGCTGATTTAGGGCAATTTCGGCTTCACCTTTTTTAAAAAAATCGCTGTGGCGTACTTCCACCCCGTAATTTAGCTCTTTAGGTAATAAATCAATAAATTGGGTAAGCTTCGGTAAGTCGTTTGGGCCAAATGCTTTAGGTAATTGCAGCATTATTTGCCCTGTTTTTTCAAGTATAGGAGCAAATAACGTAAGCCAATCGGTAAGCTCTGTTTGTACATTACTAAGCTTTAGCTCGTGGCTAAAGCGACGATGAAACTTAAACGTAAATTTAAAATCATCGGGTACGCTATTTGCCCAGCGCAATACGGTGCTTGGCGATGGGTCGGCATAAAAGCTGGTATTGCCTTCAACTGAATTAAAATGCTGGGCGTATTGGCTAAGCATATCGGCGTTTTTACAGTGGCTTGAAAATAAATTGCCTTTCCACGCGTTACTCGACCACTGAGGGCATCCAATATATAACATACAAACTAGCGCCTTATTATAAAGTGGCGATAGTGTAGCAAATAACAAAACGAGCTGCTGTAAATTCAGGGGTAAAAGCCGCACACGCCCTAGCATCTTAATACTACTTGGGTATAATGCAGGGCTTAATTTGATTATTTTTAGATTGCTAGCGGCTTTATTTGTATTGTGGTGACCTGTTTTTTAAATCACACGCCTTAAAACAAATAAATTTAACCGTTTAAGCCTTTTATCTGACAGGAAAACTATGCGCTCTATATATTGCGGACAGCTAAATAAAACTCACGTAGATCAAGAAGTTGAACTATGTGGCTGGATCAACAAACGACGTGACCTTGGTGGACTTATCTTTGTCGATTTACGCGATAGAGAAGGTTTAGTACAAGTTGTATTCGATTCTGACATTGAAGAGTTAATGAGCTCTGCTAATACACTTCGTCAAGAATTTTGTGTTCAGTTAAAAGGTATTGTTCGCGCACGTCCAGACAGCCAAGTAAATAAAGACATGGCGACTGGCGAAATCGAAATTTTAGGTAAAGAGCTTACTATTATTAACCGCTCTGAACCGCTGCCACTTGATTTTAACCAAGTAAACTCAGAAGAGCGCCGTTTAAAGTATCGTTACTTAGATTTACGTCGCCTTGAAATGAGCGACCGTATTAAATTACGTGCTAAAGCAAGCAGCTTTGTTCGTCGCTTTTTAGATGAAAACGGCTTTTTAGATATTGAAACACCAGTACTAACTAAAGCAACGCCAGAAGGCGCGCGCGATTATTTAGTACCGAGCCGAGTCCATAAAGGTAGCTTTTACGCTTTACCGCAGTCTCCACAGTTATTTAAGCAATTGTTGATGATGTCGGGTTTTGACCGTTACTACCAAATTGTAAAATGTTTCCGTGATGAAGATTTACGTGCCGATCGCCAACCAGAATTTACTCAAATAGATTTAGAAACCTCGTTCATGAGCTCTGATCAAGTACGTGGTATGACTGAAAAAATGATTCGTGAGATGTGGCAATCATTATTAAACGTTGATTTAGGCGACTTCCCAATTATGCCTTACAGCGAGGCAATGAGCCTTTACGGTTCTGATAAGCCAGATTTACGTAACCCAATGAAATTAGTTGATGTTGCAGATTTAGTAAAAGATGTAGAGTTTAATGTTTTCTCGGGTCCGGCTAACGACGAAAAAGGCCGTGTTGCTGTATTAACAGTACCAGGTGGCGCTAAGCTTTCGCGTAAACAACTTGACGATTACACTAAGTTTATTGGTATTTACGGCGCTAAAGGCATGGCGTGGATGAAAGTAAACGACCGTGATGCAGGCGCTGAAGGCGTTCAATCTCCAGTGGCTAAGTTTTTAAACGAAGAGGTAATTACCCAGTTACTTGAGCGTACTAACGCACAAACTGGCGATATTATTTTATTTGGTGCCGATAAACGTAACGTTGTAAACGAAGCAATGGGCGCGCTTCGCTTGAAGATTGGTGTTGATTTAGAAATCACTAACCTTGATAGCTGGGCTCCGCTTTGGGTTGTTGATTTCCCAATGTTTGAAGAAGATGACGAAGGCACGTTACATGCTGTGCATCATCCATTCACCGCACCAAAAGATATTAGTGCAAGTGAGCTTGAAGCAAACCCAGCAGCAGCTATTTCAGATGCCTACGACATGGTATTAAACGGCTACGAAGTAGGTGGTGGTTCGGTACGTATTCACAATGCAGATATGCAAGAAGCCGCATTTAGAATTTTAGGTATTGATGCACAAGAGCAGCAAGATAAGTTTGGCTTTTTACTTGATGCACTTAAATATGGTACACCGCCGCACGCAGGTTTAGCATTTGGCCTTGACCGCCTAGTAATGCTTTTATGTGGTACAGATAACATTCGTGACGTTATTGCTTTCCCTAAAACAACTCAAGCGTCATGTTTATTAACTAACGCGCCTAGCAAAGCTAATAGCGATTCGCTTACTGAGCTTGCTATTAACGTAGTAGAAAAAGCAATTCCTAGCGAAGAGTAATTTGCTTAGCTTATTTGCTTTTAGCTAAATTTAAAAACCCTTAAGTTATTGCTTAGGGGTTTTTTTATAGCTAAATTATAGTTAGTTTACTATTTGTACTAATTCACCATGACATTTAATTAAGCGAATTGGTATTTAGCACTTTGAAAAGGAATTCTTATGTCGTTCAATCTAACTTTATTTGGTGAGTTTTTAGCTTTTTTTATTGTGTTGTGCGTGCCTATTTTTGCTGTAGCGAGTTACAAAATAGGTAAACGAAAAAGTACTATGCCCGCTGTGTTAGCCTTTGTTGGCGGGTGCTTAGCGCTATTTCCGTTATTTGCTTTAATTTTTATAGCGTTGTTAGCACTTAAAAAAGACTTACCTAAAAATAACCCCTATGCCCATTAAATACACCTAATTACGGACAAGTACAAACAGTGTTAATTTCTAACAATAAGCATTATTACGATCAGCAATTTAGTACCTTGCAGTTAGCAGAGCAAGCAATTGAAAATACTGAATTTGAAGAGTGTACGTTTATAGAATGTGATTTATCGCAGGCGCACTTTAAAACGTGCCGATTTATACAGTGCAACTTTAAAAATTGTAATCTGTCGTCAGTCAAGTGGGGGTATAGCTCGCTTGAAGATGTAAGTTTTAGCCATTGTAAGTTAAACAGCGTGCAATGGGGCGATGCAGATTGGGGAGCGCTAAGTATAAATGCGCCAGTGAGCTTTAATAGTTGTGAGCTCAGTAACAGCTCTTTTTTTGAATTAACTTTAAAATCTCTAAAATTAATTCACTGCTATGCAAAAAACGTTGATTTTAGACATGCCGATTTAAAGCAAAGTAAATTTACCGGGACAGATTTTCGCGATAGTGAGTTTCTTCAAACCAATTTAACTAAGTGTGACTTTGTTGGCGCAACTGAGTTTAATATTGATTTAAACAATAATATATTAGCGGGCGCTAAGTTTGAGCGCTTTGAAGCACTTAATTTGCTTACAAGCCTTGATATAGAACTGTGTGACTAATTTACGTTATTTAGAAGCTGCAAAGTGCGAGCTTCTAAATAATGAATAACCTAGCATAGAGGTTAAACAGTCGCTTTAGCTAGGTATTAACAGCTAGGGCCATTTTTATTACGTGCACTTGCAAGTGCACGCGCAATTTCAAGCAGTGCAGGGGTAATATCATCAGCGCCGTCTTTAACAAGCTTAGTTACATCACCCGATGAATATAAGCTATCGCGCGGCGACTTAATACCTAACTCACGAACAAAGTCTTTTGTTTTGCCTGTGCTGCCTGTTTCAATAAATTTAAAAATAATACGCTCATTATTACTTTTAGGCTCGGCCTGTAACACGGCGATTTCTTCTTTGTAGGTTTCTATTCGACTTTGCAAAATGTCGATACGTTGTTCAATGGTGCTGTATGATTTCATGGGGTACTTTTCTAAATTAACTAAGAATAATACGCGTATTATCGCATACATTAGCAATGGCGCGCGCTAACCTTTATAGTAAAAGTTATTTTTATTTAAAAACAATAGTTTATATAAGTTTAAACATGCATAAAATAATAAAAAAGTTAATAACATTAAGCGCACTTAGCCTAAGCGCGAGTCTAATTTCACCTTTTAGCTTTGCACAAGACGATGTACTAGTAGATCAAAGTCGCAATCGAACCATACCTATCAATATCACACTTCCAAATAACAGTAATAAATGCAGCGCGCAGATAAAGTGCCCTGTAGCTTTTATTAATGCGGGCTACGGCATTAGCCACAATGAGTACACGTTTGCCAGTAAGCTGTTTAATGCAAAAGGTTATTTAAGCATTGCAGTAGCGCATGAATTTAAAACCGACCCTGCGCTTAATCGTATGCAGCCATATTTAACCACCCGCATGGAAAACTGGCACCGCGGTGTAGTAACACTTAAGTTTTTAGTTAATCAGCTAAGTGAGCAATACCCTGAGTATGATTTTACTAAACTTACTTTGTTTGGGCACTCTAACGGCGGTGATATATCAGCTTTATACGCTTCAATTTATCCAGGAGAAGTAAACCAAGTAATTACACTGGATCACCGTCGCATGTTGATCCCACGTAATAAAAATACACGCGTACTGACATTGCGCGGTAGTGATTACCCCGCTGATGCAAACGTGTTATTAAACGGTACAGAGCTTAAAGAGTTTCCTGTTAGCCAAATAACGATAGAAAAATCGCGCCATAATGATATGTACGATGGCGGGCCAAAATGGCTGGTGGATAGAATGAGTAAAGAAGTAGGGGCGTTTTTAAATTAATAAAACTTGTAGAGCTTTACTTTATTAGATAGCGCAGCCATGGCTGCGCTATTTTATTTTAGTTACTCAACTAACTCACTGACAACAAGTGGGCTGTTATGCAGGGTTTTATGCACGGGGCATTTGTCGGCTATTTCTAGCAGGCGTTGGCGCTGTGCTTCGGTTAAATCGCCGCGTAGGGTAATTTTACGGGTGATGGCTTCAAGGTTTTGAGTGCATTCACCGTTGTCGCAATCTTTGTAATAGTCACGCGTGTGTTCAAGCTCTACTTTTACATGATCAAGCGGCAGTTTTTTTAATGTTGCGTACATACGCAGTGTCATCGAGGTACATGCGCCTAAACCCGCGAGTATATGATCGTATGGATCAGGGCCTAAATTATTGCCGCCTACCTTTAATGGTTCGTCGGCTAGCCAGGTATGGTCTTTTGTACTTACGTGCTGGGTAAAAATATGGTCTTTTTCTTCTACTAAGACTTTTCCACCTTCTAATTTTGCACTGTAGCCGGCTTTATCATATTTAACATATCGGTTTGCCCAATTAGCAATAATAGTCGCTGCGTAATCGGCGTCATTTTTATTGCTTAATAAGTGATCGGCGTTATCTAGGCTTATAAAACTTTTAGGATGTTTAGCTGATGCGTAAATTTTTTCGGCTTCAGAAATATTCACTGTTGCATCAACAGGGGAGTGCATAACCAATAGCGCGCGTTTTAATTTGCTTATATGGCTACGATCGTATTTGGCTATGTCGTCTACAAATTGCTTTTTAATGGTAAACTCACGACCAGCTAAGCTTACTTTAGCTTCACCCGCGGCGTTAATTTCATCTAAATGCGCTTCAAAATTATGCGCTACATGCTGCGCATCTGATGGTGCTCCAATAGTTGTAATCGCTGATATTTCAGGAATGTGTTCAGCGGCTGCAAGTACGGCTGCGCCGCCTAAGCTGTGGCCAATTAATAACTGTGGGGCTTCGAAGTTTTTACGTAAGTGATCGGCTGCGGCAATTAAGTCTTGAATGTTTGAAGAAAAATTACTGTTGGCAAAGTCGCCATCGCTATTACCAAGGCCGGTAAAATCAAAACGCAGTACGGCTATGCCTTGTTGCGTTAATGCTCGGCTAATACGCGTTGCGGCAGCAATATCTTTACCGCAAGTAAAGCAGTGGGTAAAGAGTGCATAAAATTTTATGTCGCCTGATGGGCGTTCGAGTTGGCCGGCAAGTTCTAAATCACCGCTTTTAAAAGATACTTTTTGTCGCATGGATGAGCCTTAGTGTCACAATTAAATACGTTACAATGATAGACCAGATATGAGCACTAATGTGTGCAAAATCAATGTTTATTATACTTTGATCTCGATCAAGTAAACTGCTTACTAAATGGCCTTGCGGACATTTGTCCTTATGTTTTTGGGGCGGTTTGTCTATCCTCGCACAGCGCTATAATGAAGGCTTTGCTATTTTATCTTGGCATTTTAGCTATTATATTTTAAAGCAGTTCACTTCTAACAACCTATTTCACTGGAACGTACAATGCAATTACCTACTGTTGATTATAAAGCTCCCGATGCGGCTGCTCACTTTGTTGAATCGTTAAGAAATACTGGCTTTGGTGTATTAAAAAACCACCCAATCCCACAATCTTTAGTTGAGTCTATTTATAAAAATTGGCAAGACTTTTTTAACTCAGAGCAAAAGCACGACTTTTTATTCTCTAAAGAGACTCAAGACGGTTATTTTCCGCCTTCAGTATCTGAAGTAGCGAAAGGCTTTACAATAAAAGACATTAAAGAGTACTTTCATGTTTACCCTAAAGGCCGTGTTCCAGCGCAGCTTGAAGCTGACGTACGTGAGTATTACCGCTTAGCTAACGAGTTTGCTGCAACGCTTTTAAGTTGGGTTCAAGCAGAAGCTCCTGCAGATGTACGTGCTAAGTTTTCTATTGATTTAAAAGACATGATTGCTGATTCTGAGCAAACATTATTACGTATCCTTCATTACCCTCCAATGACGGGTGACGAAGAGCCTGGTGCTATTCGCGCCGCTGCACATGGTGATATTAACTTATTAACTGTATTACCGGCGTCTAACGAGCCTGGTTTACAAGTTCAAAAAACAGATGGCGGTTGGTTAGATGTACCATGTGATTTTGGCAGCTTAATTATTAATATTGGTGACATGCTTCAAGAAGCGTCGGGTGGTTATTTCCCATCGACTATTCACCGTGTAATTAACCCAACGGGTAAAGCATCTAGTAAGTCGCGTATTTCGTTGCCACTATTTTTACACCCACGTCCTGATGTTGTGCTTTCTGAGCGCTACACTGCAGATAGTTACTTGCAAGAGCGTTTACGCGAGCTAGGTGTTAAGTAATATTATATTTATTGAGTTAAATATAAACAAAAGCGGCTTTTAGCCGCTTTTGTTGTTTTAAGCAAGGTTATATCAATCTGCAATAATACTTAATCATTTTGCGGGGCTAAACGTGTCGCTACCTGCGTTAAAAAATGCTCATTTACGACTGCATGAATGCAGAGCAATTGCCGAGAACAACTAAATAGAAAATTTTGCCAAGCTTTCAACACGCTTTTCCAGCCTCAAAATTGATCACTTAATTAAGCAGATTGGTATTAATTTTTTGGGTATGTTTGCCTCATTATTAAAACTGACTCAGCAATTATTTGCTCAAGTATAGCTAAATCGATATTTTCTAATTTCGTCACGTACAAACAGCTTTTACCTAGGCTATGTTTACCAAGCTTATCTAATAATACCGCTATTTTGGGGTGATCAAACCCGGGCATAATATAAATAGAAAGCTTAGTTTTACGTGGTGAAAAGCCGGTGATTGGCCATTCGCCTGTACGGCCTGAGTCGTATTTATAGTTGTAGTGATCAAAGCCTATAATATCTTTACCCCATAGAACGGGCTTTGACTGGGTTACTTTTTCAAACAGTGCTAGTAAGGTTTGTGTGTCTTCAATACGTTTTGAATCTATACTTTCTAGGCATTGCTTAAGTGTTATTTGATTAGCTTTAGTTTTTAATGTCATAGCGTTGATTTGTATTGTTATTAGCTACTTTTAAGGTTAGCACTTAATTTGCAGAGTGAATATTTCCATGCATTTCTAAGTTAGTTGCGTATAATGCGCCCTTGGCCGGTTTGGCCTCTATTTTATTGAGAGATTTTATGAGTTTTGATGGTTTAGGTTTATCACAGTCTTTAGTTAATGCGGTTTTAGAAAAGGGCTATGAAACGCCAACGCCTATTCAGGCTCAAGCAATTCCTGCAATTATTGAACGTCGCGATGTTATGGCGGCTGCGCAAACAGGTACTGGTAAAACCGCAGGTTTTACGTTACCGCTAATTGAGCGTTTATCGTCGGGCCCTAAAGCTAAAAGCAATCACGTACGTGCACTTATATTAGCGCCAACTCGTGAGCTTGCATTGCAAGTTAGCGAAAACGTAGAAGAGTACGCTAAGCACTCTGACGTAAGTTCGTTTGTAGTGTATGGCGGTGTTAAAATTAACCCGCAAATGCAGCGCCTTCGTAAAGGGGTTGATATTTTAGTAGCCACGCCGGGTCGATTAATTGATTTACATAATCAAAATGCAGTTAAGTTTGATAGTGTTGAAGTACTCGTGCTTGATGAAGCTGACCGCATGCTTGATATGGGCTTTATTCACGATATTAAACGCCTTATTGCTAAAATGCCTGCTAAACGCCAAAATCTTATGTTCTCAGCAACATTTTCAGACGATATTCGTGCATTAGCAAAAGGCCTAATAAACGATCCTGTTGAAATTTCAGTTGCAGCAAAAAACACCACGGCTAAAAGTGTAACGCAAAGTGTTTATGCAGTAGACAAACCACGTAAAACAGCATTATTAAGCCACTTAATTCGTAGCAACGATTGGCAGCAAGTTTTAGTATTTAGCCGCACTAAACACGGTGCTAACCGCTTGGTTAAACAACTTGAGCGCGACGATATAGTAGGCGCAGCTATTCATGGTAATAAATCACAAGGCGCACGTGTAAAAGCACTTGATGGTTTTAAAAGCGGAGAAGTACGTGTACTTGTAGCGACTGATATTGTGGCACGCGGCCTTGATATTGTTGAGCTTCCGCATGTTGTTAACTATGACTTACCAAATGTATATGAAGATTACGTACACCGTATTGGTCGTACAGGTCGTGCTGGTGCGTCTGGTCATGCGATTTCGTTTGTAACAACTGAAGATGCAGTAGATTTATACGGCATTGAGCGCTTTATTGGGGAGCTTATTCCTCGTGCTGAAGAAGAAGGTTTTGAGCCAGTAAACCCAGTAGCTGAGC
Organism: Pseudoalteromonas carrageenovora IAM 12662; assembly: GCF_900239935.1. NCBI lineage: Bacteria > Pseudomonadati > Pseudomonadota > Gammaproteobacteria > Alteromonadales > Pseudoalteromonadaceae > Pseudoalteromonas > Pseudoalteromonas carrageenovora. The sequence continues at coordinate 2,288,974 of NZ_LT965928.1, read as the reverse complement.
GTGCATTAGATGCTCGCCCGTTACCAGCTAAAAAGCCTAAGAAAAAACAGCCTTTCAATAAACCTAAATCTGATAGCAGCAAGCCTAACAGTAAAAAGCCAAACAATGGCGGTAATGGTACAGGCCCTCGTCGTGGTGGTTCTAAAAAGCCAGCAGCCAAAACAGATGATAATGCACAAAACCCATGGGCAAAACGCCAATCGGTTGGTGGTAATGGCCAGCGTCGTCGTCGCACAAATAACGATTAATCATTATTAATGATTGTATTGGCCTTTAACTAAACGCTAATACAAAAAAACGCGCTACCTTTTTAATAAAAGTAGCGCGTTTTTTATTATCTGTAATTTATACTTATACCAATCTGCTTATATACGGGGCCTATTTAACGTTAAGAAAATTACGCTAGAACTAGGCAAAAATTTTTGTATCTAGTTGTTCTCGGCAATTGCTCCCTGCATTGCTCTACCTCCTGCATCCATGCAGTCGTAAATAAAAAATTTTTAACGATGTTATAGTGCAATTTAATTCGTTAAATTGATCAAAGATTTATGCAGATTGGTATTACTGTACTGCCTACCTAATCAAATAGTTAACGCCTAATCCTATAAACAGGGTAACACTTACACTTAATAAGGTGCCTAGCATTACATATTCGGTGAGCTTTTTATCTTTACTGGCACTTAAATCGCCAAACCTAAATACCGACTTTGCAGCGAGCAAAAAGCCAAGCCCCGCAAATTGATCAAGTAATATAAAGCTTAGCATTAATACACGCTCTATCATGCCAATGCTTTGCCCAGCCAATGCCAAGCTGCCCTCACTTGAAAAGTTAGCGGTGAGCCTCTCTAGCATCATTCTTATAAATACGGCACTTGGGCTTAATATAATTAAATATCCGCATACAACCCAGAGTACTTTAGGGTTTGTGGCAAGTGCGCTTACGTAAGCGATTAAACTTTGGTTATCGGTTATATAAATACACAGCGCTATTATTACGGCTATATGCGCTATTTGGTCGAGTAAAAACGGCACAACCCCTTTATTTGAATACGACTTAGCAATATCAATAAAGTAATGGCTAAGCATAATTACAGCTGTGGCAAGTAACACAGTACTTAGTTGCTGCCAGCCAAATGTATATTCCCAAAGAGTAAGAATTATAGCGCTCGTAATGCCATGAACTAGCACATGAAAGTAGAGCTTTTTAGCCTTAAAGTGGCGGGTATTTCTATCGTTTACCCAGCTCATAGGTTGCCAGTAAAAGTCAGCGAGAAGGTGGACAATAATAAGCGCCACGAGCAATAACGAAAATGCCATTATATAACTCCTTTTACTATCGTTTTTATAACTTGCTCACTGTGAACTATAAAGCGCTCTATAAGCTGGTAATTGGCTAAATTAAGCAGCTTAGTAACGTTTTCGCGGCTAGTATTTAGCTCTTTAGCAAGTGCTGCATGGCTGTTATCTGTGTGCGTTAAATACACGTATAAAGCGTTGGCCTGCTTTTGCGTTATTTTGCTCAGCAAGGTATCAGCAAAGGCGAGATTAAGGTCAAAGCTTTCACCTACTGTTTGCTGTGCAATAGTAAAAACAAAGCGCTGGTTAGTTATTTTATCTAGGCCTTGCCCTGAAAGTACAAACGCAGACCCCGTTGCGGTTTTAATGTCACTGCGTAGGTTATCAATGCTGCCAAGTGCCATGCTTTGCCTAAGCTCATATCCGGCCAACTTTAAATGCAGGTAAATTAAAATCGCGGTTTTAATTATTTCTTCACTTTGGTTTATTTGCAGTTGAAATGCATCACCCCGGTAAATGTTCCAAAGCGTTGTTTTATTACAAACTGCACGCAAACTTTGCTCTAGTTGATAAAGCATGGCATCGTACTGCTGCTTAGGTATTTTTTGCGATTTAATGATATCGCCGCTGATCACACCAATCATAAAAATCCAATAAGTAATCAATTTAGGTTACATAGGCCTAAGTAACCAAATTTGGTTACATTTAATTAAGTAACCAATTTAGGTTACTTAAAGCATAATTGCAAGGAACACTCATTTATGGCGCCAACGTTAATTGGGCCATTTGCCTTTATCCACTTAGGAAAATAAATGACTTCACATAACGAGCCGCAAAACAATAAACCCCGTGTTGGTATTTTTGTTGATGTACAAAATATTTATTACACGTGCCGTGAGAGCTACCGCAAAAATTTTGATTACAATGCCTTTTGGGCGCAAATGAAACAGCAATACACAATTGATTGTGCTTTTGCGTATGCAATTCATCGTGGTGATGAAAAACAAAATCAGTTTCAAAACATTTTGCGGGCCATTGGCTTTGAGGTAAAACTTAAGCCTTTTATTCAGCGTCGTGATGGCAGCGCGAAGGGCGATTGGGACGTAGGCATAACGATAGACATGCTAGAGCAAGGTAAAAACCTCGATAAAGTTATTTTACTCTCTGGCGATGGTGACTTTGCTTTATTATTGGGGCATTTAAAACACCAATATAATGTACCGTGCGATGTGTACGGCGCCGATAAGTTAACCGCCGAAGTGCTTAAACAAAGTGCTGAGCAGTTTCATTTAATTGACAATTCCTTACTCCTTTAACAGTAAAAAATAGTTAAAAAAGAGCAAGCTAAGTGCCTGCAACATGAGAGATTTTAATACAAAGCCGTTATAGATTAATAAAGCCTTATATAGGCTTTTTTTATTGCTGTAATCAATTGGGTTTGCTAAATGATTATGGTAATTTTAAAGCATAACGAGTTACCAAGGACTTACATGCTTCATTACAGCAACATGCCACTAGATAGAGGTTCTAATTTTCGTAAAGACGCTGCGTGGTTAAGCGCAAAAATGTCGGCGCAAAGTAAGTGGCTTTTGGTTAATAATAACCATACATTGTTTTATAAAAATTCCCCACAGGTGTGCTATTTAACACACCAACAAATTGCCCATTTAGATTTATCAGATGCGCTGTTTTTAGGTTCAAATGACGAGCAACACGGTGTATTTGCACTTGATGTTTCGGCCATACAAGATGACGAGCTAGCCCCAATTATTGGCGATGCGCAATTTTTTGATATTCGCCAATATGGTCCACAAGTGGCTATGCAAGATGGCTCAATTGCGGCACTAGCGCGGGGTTTATGTTACTGGCACGCAACACATAGCTTTTGCGGTCGTTGTGGCAGTAAAAATAAGTTAGTTGAAGCAGGGCACTCACGTTTATGTGAAAACGAGCACTGTAAACACCCTACATTTCCACGCACTGATCCGGCGGTAATTATGGTGGTTACAAAAGTATTTGCCGATGGCGTAGAGCGCTGTTTACTTGGCCGCCAAGCAATATGGCAGCTAGGTATGTATTCATCGCTTGCTGGGTTTGTTGACCCAGGTGAAACACTTGAACAAGCGGTTGCCCGTGAAGTAAAAGAAGAGGCGGGCGTTGATGTTGAAAATGTACGTTATATTGCCTCTCAGCCTTGGCCGTTTCCTTCATCTATTATGCTTGGCTTTATTGCACAGGCTAAAACAGAGCAAATTAACGTAGATAAAAACGAATTAGACGATGCTAAATGGTTTACCCGCGAAGAGGTCGCCGAGTTTGGCAATATGGGCGATGAGGGCGAGCATTATAAGCTTCCACGAGTTGACTCTATTTCACGCTTTTTAATTGAGCAATGGCTTTCAAATAAGGTTTAAGGATTGATAATGTCGAGCAAAAATAAAAACACTCAATTAGTGTCATCAGGGCGCAAAAAAGCCTATACCCATGGCGTAGTAAACCCGGTAGTGCAACGTGCTTCTACCATTGTATTTGATAGCGTGGCCGATTTAAAAGAAGCCGCTAAAACGCGTGGTGATAAAACTTTATTTTATGGTCGCCGTGGCACAAGTACGCATTTTGCCCTGCAAGAAGCCATTACTGAGCTTGAGGGCGGCGAAGGCTGCGCGTTATACCCATGCGGTGCAGCGGCGATTAGCCAAGCGTTGCTGTCGTTTGTTAAAGCGGGTGATCATATCTTAATGGTTGATAACGTGTATGAGCCAACGCGCGATTTTTGCGATAAAATTTTAGCAGGCCTTGGGGTAACAACCACTTACTACCCACCAACTATTGGTGCGGGTATTAAAGAGTATATACAGTCAAATACTAAGGTATTGTTTTTAGAATCTCCGGGCTCTATAACCATGGAAATACAAGATGTGCCCGCTATGGTAAAGGTAGCAAACGAGCATAATATTATGACCATGCTTGATAACACTTACGGTAATGGATTGCACTACCGCCCATTAGAACACGGTGTAGATATTAGTATACAAGCGGCAACAAAATATATTGTAGGCCACTCAGATGTAATGATGGGTGTGGCGGTTGCCAATAAAAAATACTGGCCGACCCTTCGAGAACACTCTTATTTACTAGGCCAGTGTACCAGCGCCGATGATGCATATTTAGCCCTTAGAGGCTTGCGTACAATGGGCGTGCGTTTAAATCAACATGAAAAAGCAGCCATGGAGGTTGCCAAATGGCTTGAGCAACATGAGCTTGTTGATCACATTCGCCACCCTGCATTTGAAACCTGCCCAGGGCATGAGTTTTTTAAACGCGACTTTGATGGCAGCAACGGCTTGTTTTCATTTGTAATGAAAACCGGCAATCAAAAAGCAATTGATGCATTTTTAGATAGCCTTGAGCACATTAAAATGGGCTTTTCGTGGGGCGGTTTTGAAAGTTTAGTAACGGCTAATTTAACCATGAAAGGTTTACGTTCGAACACCGGCTGGGATTTAGGCCCTGTTATTCGCTTGCATATTGGCCTTGAAGACATTGATGATTTAATTAGCGACTTAAGCCAAGCGCTTGAGGTATACCAACAGCATTTATAAAAATAGGCTAAATAAACAAAGTTTGGCCTGTTACATTTAAACGGTTTGTTACAAAGCTCGCCTTAGGTGGGCTTTTTTTTGCTGGTAATTCAAGGTGTTTACACTTAGTGTTGAGCAATACTTTTAAAATAAAACGTCATTAAGGATAGCCAATGGCAACATCATCAATAATAAACATAGGACGATTAACGCAAATTGCGGGCTTTGAGCTTGTTCGTATGTTTTTAACTAAGCGCGGCTTAATTGCTATGGCCGCTTTTGCGCTGGTTTGGTTATTAATATTGCGCTACCCAATAGGACAAGCAGTTAGCATTATTAGTGCGCCTAATTTTGAACAAATGGTGCGTGATATTTCAGGTACAATTGGCTTAAGTAAGCTACTTGATTGGCCTGAATCTGAATTTGCCATGTACTGGCTCGTGGCGCTGTATAGTTTTCCGCTATTTGCTATTTTTATTTCCAGTGATCAAACTGTTGGCGACAGAGAGCGAGGAACGCTGAGGTTTATATCGCTGCGCGCTACGCGCTTTGAAATTTTGTTTGGCCGCTTTTTAGGACAACTTGCTGTACTGGCGTGTTTATTAGCCATAACTCTTGTTGCCACATTGGGTGTACTTGGCTTCAGAGATCCCAGCTTGTTAATGGGCGGCTTTACACGCGCACTTTCTATTTTTATTGTAATGGTAGTAGTGCTTAGCCCATTTGTGGCACTAATGTGCTTAATAAATACCTTTGCTCGCTCATCACGTTTAGCCATTGTATTGGTTATTTTATATTTTGCTGGTGGCGGCATTATTGTAGGAATACTGGCATGGCAGGTACCGGCTTTAAATGCACTTGATTATATATTCCCTGGTGTTAACTCTGAGCTATTAGCAGGACAAAACTTACCTTTATTAAGCGCATTAGGTGTACCTCTTATACAAAGTGCGGTGTTTATTGCTATTGCACATAGAATATTTACAAGGAGTTCGCTATGAGCGTATTAATAAAAGCCAGCGGCTTAAGTAAATCGTATGGTGCAAAGCAAGCACTTAATAATGTGAACTTTGAAATTAATAAAGGTGCGCCAGTTGCGTTAGTGGGCCCCAATGGTGCCGGTAAAACCACACTATTTAGTTTGCTATGCGGGTATATAAATCCAAGCCAAGGTGAGCTTTCTATTTTAGGGTATAACCCTGGTAGCGCTGCACTTTTTAATAAAGTCAGTGCATTACCGCAAGATGCGCAGTTAGACCCGCGTTTTAATATAGATAAGCAACTGGCTTTTTACGGTAAGTTGCAAGGTATGGGCACCAAGCAAAGCCATACCGAGGCACTGCGTGTACTTGATTTAGTGGGCTTAAAAGAAGTAGCAAAACAGCGTGCGGGCGATTTATCTCATGGTATGCGAAAGCGCGTAACTATAGCGCAAGCGCTTATTGGCTCTCCGCAAATTGTAATGCTAGATGAAGCCACTGCGGGGCTTGATCCTATTCATGCCAGAGAAGTGCGAGAGCTGGTATCTAGCTTAAGTAGCGAGGCTACATTTATTTTAAGCTCGCACGATTTAACCGAACTTGAGCGTTTATGCTCGCAAGTGCTGCATTTAGATAAAGGTATACTGAGCGAGCATCAAACTAAAGAGAATAATACCGATAAACACTTTTATACATTAATGCTTAACGAGACTTATCAAAATGTAGAGCAACAACTACAATCGTTAGCAGGTGTGAGCCGTGTTTATATGAGCCAACACAAAGAATATGTCGTTGAATATCAGCCAGCAAATGAGCCGCTGGATATTGCTTTGTTAAACTTTTGCCATCAACAAAACTGGCAATATAGGCAATTAGTAAACGGTCATACATTAGAAAATCAAATATTTAAACAGGAGAAAACATAATGGGATTACTAAGCGGTTTAATGGGTAATGCAAGCGAAATAGATGACTCAGATCTTGAAAAAGTGCTTGCCAATACGCTTATAGATGGCGAGCAAGTAGAAAAAGCGTATAAAGTGATTCGTGACTTGTTTATTTTTACAAACAAGCGTTTAATTTTGGTTGATAAGCAAGGTATGACGGGCTCAAAAATGGAAATGGTGAGTATTGCTTACTCTAAAATTACCAAGTTTAGTAAAGAAAGTGCAGGGCACTTTGATTTAGACGCTGAGCTTAAAATTTGGATTGGTTCAGACCCTACACCCATCAGTAAAGAGTTTAAGTCGGGCGATAATATTAACGAAGTGTACCGAGTAATTAGTCAACACGCACTTTAACGTTTCGTACATTGTTTAAGTAGTTGTTGATTAGATGTTGCAACTACTTTAATATTACAGTTTCTTACACCTCCTTACAATTAACTTAATAAATACAACTAGTTAATTAAGTTTTCATTCAGTTTCCCGGCGTTAGCATGTGCACACTTTAGTCAATGAGCTAAAGCATAAAAAGCAATGTACAAAGGGAAGTCTTACAATGAAAAAATTAGCAGTTATTATTTCAAGCATTTTATTATCTAGCACTGCGGCTGCTGCAGACAGCTATAACTCAATCAGTAACTTAAGCTACAAAGATAGCGATAACAACGATACCGTTGCTGTAGACTCTATTTATTACTTATCTCCTAAAAAAACATTAGGCCCGTACGATCAGTTTGAGTACATCAATAAGCAAACTAACGTATACGGCAGCTACGCTGATGACGACTTTGTAGATGTAACTAACGTCGGCGGCGAATACTTTATTAATGAATTTTTAGTGGGTGCTTCATATGAAAACGTTGACCCAGATTCAGGCTCTAACGGTGAACTTTACAAGCTAACCGGTGGTTACTTTTTCAACCCTGACTTACTTGCAAAAGTAACACTTGTTGAAAACAAAGACGGCGATGACTTTGCATTATTTGATTTAGCATACAACTACATGTTAAATGGTACCGATTACGTAGGTGTAACACTTACATCAGATGACGATTTTGATTACCGCGCTGTTGCAGCTAAATATTTCATTGATTTACAACAAGGTAATTACTTAACGTTTGAAGGTAAATACGAAAGCATTGAAGATGCGGAAAACCAATGGGTAGCAGAAACTAACTACTACTTCTCAAAAGCAACGTCTGTATTTGCTAATTACAACAAGCAAGATACATACAGCTTTGGTGCTCAGCACTTCATTAATAAAAACATTGGTCTTAAAGTAGGTTACGAGAACAATGCAGATGACTCTGATAACGATGCATACTTTGCTAACATGCGTTTCCAGTTTTAATTAAATCCCTGATTTAGTTAAAACAAAAGTATTAAAAAGCCCGCTTAATTAGCGGGCTTTGTTGTTTTCAACTCAGATTAACCGTGATAAATGTTTTAGCAGCCGCAGTTACGGTCTTTGTTCTGCTCATCTAAGTAGCTTTCTTAAAATTAAAAAGTAAAAAATTTTTGAAAAATGAGAAAAATATAATTGTAGGAAACCACATTGGTGAGGTTTATCGAATAGTTTAGTTGTATCAATTTAACGACAGTTTGTACCTTATTTGTTACTATTTAAGTTTATATAATGGCATATTATTATTCTGTAGATTTAAAGTTTTCTTAGTGTTTACATTTGGGCGTAATAATTAACAATTTAAGTGATTGTTTTTGCTTTTAATTTGGTCTTCGGTTCAGCTTTTGTTCATTTTTTACTGTTAGGATGCGCCCCGACTTTGGCTAGACAGCTGAGGCATAAAAAGTAATATTTATAGGGAATTTAAAATGAAAAAATTAGCCGTTATCATTTCGAGCATTTTATTATCAAGCGCTGCAACCACTGCAATTGCCGCAGATACTTACCAATCAATCAGCCATGTAGGATACGTGGATGTAGATGGTGATGACACTATAAGTGTTGACTCAACTTATTATTTTTCTCCAAAAGCGACGTTAGGTCCTTATGATCAATTTGAGTACATCAATAAGCAAACAAATGTTTATGGTGCATACAGTGATAATGATTTTTTAGACGTTACTAGCATTGGCGGTGAGTATTTTGTAGAAGATTTTGTACTAGGTGCACAGTACAATAACTTCGATAGTGATTTTGGCTCAAGCACGGATGTAATTGAACTTTCAGCTGGTTACTTCTTTAATCCAAACCTTGTATTAAAAGCAACGTTTGTAGATGTTGAAGATGCTGACAATCAGTTTGTGTTTGACCTAGCATATAACCACGAATTAAACAGCACTGATTATATCGGCTTTACAGTAACAGCAGATGATGAGTTTGATTACCGTGCAGTAGCAGCTAAGTACTTTGTTGATTTACAGCAAGGTAACTACTTAACTGTTGAAGGTAATTTTGAAGATGTTGATGGCGGTTCAAGTAACTGGGAATTAGCATCTAACTACTATTTCAGCAAAGAAACATCGGTGTTTGTTTCAGTTAATAAAAATGATGACTACACTCTTGGTGCTCAACACTTCTTCAATAATAATGTTGGTTTAGAAGCAGGTTACGGCAATAACTGGGATGATTCTGATTACGATGCTTACTTCGCAAATCTAAGCTTACAGTTCTAATTTAACTAAAAATTAGAATTTGAATAAAAAGCCCGCTCATTTGAGCGGGCTTTGTTGTATCTAAACGTTTGAGTTTTTAACTGTAAATTATTACCAGCCGCAGTTGCGGCCTTTATTTTGCTCATCTAAATAGCGTTGCAGTGGTGCAAAGTAATCGAGCATGGCTGTAGCGTCCATTTGCGGTTTGCCTGTTACAGCTTCAAGTGCTTCTTGCCATGGGCGAGACGAACCCATTTCAAGCATTGTGTTTAGCTTATCCCCTGCTTCTTCTGAGTTATAAATAGAGCAGCGATGAATCGCTTTATCGTTACCGGCAATTTCACATAAGCTACGATGAAATTCAAATTGTAAAATATGCGCTAAAAAGTAACGTGTATAAGGTGTATTACCCGGGACGTGGTACTTAGCACCAGGGTCAAAGTCGTCTTCGCTACGAGCAATAGGCGCTTGCACACCTTGGTATTTTTCGCGAAGTTCCCACCATGCTTTATTGTAATCTTGCGGCTTTACTTGCCCTGAAAATACCTGCCAACGCCATTGATCAACCATTAAGCTAAATGGCACAAAAGCCACTTTATCAAGCGCCATTTTCATTAATAGGCCAATGTCTTTAGATTCATCAGGTACTTGCTCTAATAAGCCAATTTCTTTTAAGTAGCCTGGTGTAACCGAAAGGGCAATAGTGTCGCCAATGGCTTCATGAAAACCATCGTTTGCACTTTCTTGATAAAATAAAGGCTGTTTGTTGTAAGCGCGCTGATAAAAATTGTGGCCTAGCTCATGGTGAATAACAGAGAACTCTTCGCCCGTGCGTTGAATACACATTTTAATACGTAAGTCGTCTTTGCTATTTATATTCCAAGCAGATGCATGACACTGCACATCTCTGTCTTTTGGTTTTATAAACAACGAACGCTTGTAAAAGGTCTCTGGTAGTGGCTCAAATCCCATTGAGGTAAAAAAGGTTTCAGCCCCTTTTACCATTTTAAGTTCGTCGTAATTATTTTTAGCTAATAGCTCAGTAACATCGTAACCTGGATCAGCATTTTCTGGTGCGACTACATCGTAAATGTTACCCCACGCTTGCGCCCACATATTTCCTAGCAAGTGCGCAGGAATAGGCTCATCTTGGACTACTTTATCGGTGCCGTATTTTTCACCTAATTTAGCACGAACATGGCAGTGAAGAGAGTTGTATAGTGGTTTTACTTGCCCCCATATACGGTCAAGCTCTTTGGTAAAGTCATCGGCTGGCATATCGTACTTACTTCGCCACATTGCGCCTGTATCAGCATAACCAAGCTCTTTGGCACCCTCGTTGGTAAGTGCAACTTGTTGCTCGTAAAGCGGGCGCATTGGTTTTGATATTTGTCGCCAACCTTGCCATAAATCAAGTAGCTCGTTGTAATCTCGGCTGGTGGCCATTTTTGCCGTCATGTCGCCAAGGCTTAAGCAGCTGCCATCGTCTTTACAATATTTGCCTTTACCGTATAACCCCCCAAGCTCTGCCACAATAGTTGAAAGCTGAGCTGTTTTTTCGGCGTCTTGCGGGGCTGGTAGGGTAAGCGCTAGTTTAAGCTTATTAAGTTTGCGGCGTGCGTCATAATCAAGTTCGAGCTCATCAAACTGCGCGGCTTGATTGGCTAAGCGCACAACGGTTTCAGTCATTTTACGATTAACTTCAGCAGAAAGTGCTGAGGTATCATGAGTAATAAAGTTTGCGTAAATCCACTCTGCACGGCTCGATTCTAAATAAAGCGCACTTAACTCTTGCTCTGTTTTTGTTATAAATGCGTTTGCATCTTTTGCGGTTACTGTTTTGGTAGCTTGTGATGAATCGCTGGTGTCTAGTGTTACCTGTGCATCGCAAGCAGATAAAGCAAGTGTGCTGGCAACCACAAGCGCGCTCATGCTGAGTTTAAAGCGTGGTGTGTTCATGGTATTCCTTTAATTTATTGTTATTAAGACGTTGATAATAGCAGCGATGTTTAAAACAATGAAATGAATACGTTAAGCTAAACTGCTCGTCGTGCAATGATTGTATTTAAATTAAGATGGGTCATAATTAAGTTACTATTTTCATTCAATGTGTAAGGAATGTGCGCATGTCAGTATTTATAATATTGCTGGTTGTTGTGGTGGTTATTTTTGCAGTTAAAGATATTCGCCTAAACCTGATCAGTCGTCCTACGTTTAAAATGTTTAAAAAGGTACTTCCACCGCTTTCGCAAACAGAGAGAGAAGCAATGGAAGCGGGTGATGTTTGGTGGGACGGTGAGCTTTTTAGCGGTAACCCTGACTGGCAAAAACTACATCGTTTTCCTAAACCTGAGCTGAGTGATAAAGAAAATGCCTTTATGGATAGCCAAGTAGAAACGCTATTAGCGATGCTTGATGATTACCAAATAGTGCAAAAAGACAAAGACCTACCAAAAGAAGTATGGGATTACTTAAAAACAGAAGGCTTTTTTGCGCTGATCATTCCTGAAAAATTTGGCGGACGAGAGTTCTCAGCTATTGCAAATTCTACCATAGTGTCAAAAATTGCGACCAAAAGCTTAACTGCGGCGGTAACGGTTATGGTGCCTAATAGCTTAGGCCCAGGTGAATTATTACTGCATTATGGTACAAAAGAGCAGCAAGATCGTTGGCTACCAACGCTTGCAAGTGGTGAAGACGTACCGTGTTTTGCCCTTACCGGCCCAGAAGCGGGCTCTGATGCGGGCAGCATTCCTGACTCTGGCGTTGTATGTAAAGGGCTGCATAATGGTGAAGAAGTTATAGGCCTGCGTTTAAATTGGTCTAAGCGCTATATTACGCTTGCGCCAGTGGCAACAGTGCTTGGCCTTGCATTTAAGATGTACGACCCTGATGGACTACTTGGTGATGAGAAAGAACTCGGTATCACCTGTGCACTTATTCCTACCGACCATCAAGGCGTAGAAACAGGCGAGCGTCATTACCCGTTGAATATGGCGTTTATGAACGGGACGACTTACGGTAAAGACGTATTTATTCCACTAGATTGGATTATTGGTGGTGAGCAAGGGGCAGGGCGTGGCTGGCGTATGCTGGTTGAATGTTTAAGTGCCGGGCGTGGTATTTCGCTGCCAGCACTGAGTACAGCCACTGGACATTTAGCGTCTAAAATGACCTCAGCCTATGCAATGGTGCGCCAGCAGTTTGGTGTATCTATTGGTCAATTTGAAGGTGTGCAAGAGGCATTAGCACGTATTGGTGGTTTAACGTATGCACTTGAGTCGTGTAGGTTGATGACTGCAGGCGCGATAGACTTAAAACTAAGCCCGTCGGTTGTTACGGCTATTGCTAAATATCATATGACCGAAATGGGTCGAACTGTGATGAACGATGCTATGGATATTCATTCAGGCAAAGGTATTCAAGTGGGACCTAATAACTATTTAGCCCATGGCTATATGGGTATTCCGGTATCAATTACGGTTGAAGGCGCTAATATTTTAACGCGTAATTTAATGATATTTGGCCAAGGCGCTACGCGCTGTCATCCGTTTGTGCTAAAAGAAATGGAAGCTGCGGCAATGGAAGATGACGACGCAGCACTTGATCAATTTGATGGTTTATTAATGAACCACATACTTTTTGCTGCAAGTAACGCGGGTATGGCATTTGTACATGGTTTAACACGTAGCTGTTTTGCCAAAGCGCCTGTATGCGGTGCTACCGCTGTTTACTACAAGCAATTAAGCCGAATGAGCCGTGGTCTTGCCTTTACCACCGATGTTGCCATGTTAGTACTGGGTGGTGAGCTTAAACGAAAAGAAATGATTTCGGCGCGCTTAGGTGATGTACTAAGTCATTTATATTTAGCTTCCACAGTGTTAAAGCGCTTTGAAGATGAAGGGCGTCAACAAGCTGACTTACCGTTTGTTAAATACGCAATTGAAAACTCATTGTATGAAATTGGCCAAGCGTTTGATGGTTTTTTCAAAAACTTTTCAAATCCTGTGGTTAACTTTTTACTTAAACGCATAGTATTCCCGCCTGGTAATCACTATCACAAACCAAGTGATGAAACAGCACAAAGTATTTGCGAGCACATGACCCAGCCAGGTGTATTTAGAAACCGCTTAACACATTTATGTTATGTGGATGAAAATGCCGGTACCGGTGTAATGGAGAATGCATTTTTAGCTATGCATGATATGCAAGCGCAGTTTAAAGACTTAAAACAATGGCAACGAAAAGGTAAGGTACCTGCCACGCTTGATATAGAAGGCGCAATTAGTTATTCGTTGGAGCAGGGCTTTATAGAGCAAGCTGATGCAGATGCAATGCACCATACAAATAAGCTAAGAAAACAAGCGATTGCGGTTGATAACTTTCAACCCGGTGAACTTTAGTCAGGTTCACGTTTAGTTAAAATGCAAAAGGCCTCGTAACTGAGGCCTTTTTGTAATTGAGTATTAACAGCTGCGTTTATCGAGCGTAAGGGTCGGCCACTATTTTATCTATATACCACTTACCCTTTTTTCGGAGCATTTTAACGCTTCTAAAATCGTCAATTTTATCGCCATTAAAATAACCCGTAAAAATCAGGTTTATTTTAGCGTTATCGCCGTATTGCTCGCGTACGCTCATGTTGGTCATATCAACTTCAATAACGACTTCGTCGTATTGCATATTAACTAAATTACGTGAAAACTGCTTAGCTGTTCCGTAAGACTTCATTATGCGGGTAAGGTTAGGTGTTGCCATAGTACTGGCTTTTTGTAAGTCTTGTTGATTATAAAGGGCATCAAAGTAAGCGGTAGCTGTATCGCCAGGGGTATCGCCAAGTGTTTTTGCATCATCCCCACATGCACTAATAAATAGGCACACAACTAAACTTAGTAAACTCGAGAACTTTTTCATGTTAATTATTATTAATTAGTTTTTTTAAAGTGTGTGGCTAATTAATGGAGATGTAAAGCGGTGGCGGGTAATTAATAGAAAATTACATAATAAATAATAAAAAAGGATGCTATAAGCATCCTTTTTAGTATCTCAAGGAGAGAAATTACTGTACTAATTCTTGCTCGCTAAATTCTTCAGCAAACATTGGGCTAGATAAGTAACGCTCAGTAGCACTTGGTAGAATTACCACAATGTTTTTGTCAGCGTTTTCTGGTTTTTCAGCAATACGTTTAGCCGCAATTACTGCCGCACCTGATGAAATACCTACTAATATGCCTTCTTTTTTCATTAACTCGTGGGCCATTGCAATAGCATCTTCATTAGATACTTGCTCTGCACCATCGATAACACTTAAATCAAGGTTGCCAGGGATGAAGCCAGCACCAATGCCCTGAATTTTATGAGGGCCTGGTTTAATTTCTTCACCAGCCAGTGTCTGGCTAATTACTGGCGAGCTGGTTGGCTCAACAGCTATTGATTTAACGTCTAGACCTTTTTCGTTTTTAAGGTAGCGACTAACCCCTGTAATTGTGCCACCAGTACCAACACCGGCTACAAAAAAGTCCACTTTACCATCAAGCGCATCAAAAATTTCTGGGCCTGTAGTTTCAAAGTGAATTTTAGGGTTAGCTGGATTTTCGAACTGTTGTAATAAAATAAACTTTTCAGGATCTGTTGCTTGGATTTCTTTCGCTTTTTCAATTGCGCCGTTCATCCCCTTAGCACCATCGGTAAGTACTAAGTTTGCACCTAATGCTTTTAATAGCTTACGGCGTTCTAAACTCATCGTGTTTGGCATAGTTAGCGTCAGTTTGTAGCCACGTGCAGCAGCAACAAATGCAAGTGCAATGCCTGTATTTCCCGACGTTGGTTCAATAAGCTCTTTGCCTTCAACAAGCTGACCTGATTTTTCAGCTTCCCAAATCATTGATGCACCAATACGACATTTAATACTAAAGCTAGGGTTACGAGATTCAACTTTAGCGTATACATTCCCACCCGTAACACGGTTAAGTTTTACCAGTGGCGTATTACCAATACTTAGTGAGTTATCTTCAAAAATAGTAGACATAATGTTCCTTTGGATACAATCTGATCAACGTGTTAATAGCCTTTGCTACTAACTATATAAATACACTTTACTGTGAGTTTAAAAAAACTAAAGTAAAGTTTGGCTATAACATATATCTATTGGGCTTATAACCAGCCGAAATAAAAATCAATCATTAGCTTTGCTTTAGTTATTAAAGGTGCGGGCTTAATTTAAAATTTAAAGGGCAGAAGTTTTCTTTAGTTAAAAAATACGCAAAATAATCTGTAATTAATATAGATTTGTTTGTTATTTGCGCACATGAATATAACTTGAATAGTTTTATCACACAATGAGTCTAAAACATGTTAAAAACACCGTATCTAAATTCAACTAAGCAATCATAATGAACTTAATATTAAAATTAATTGCCGGTATTGTGGCCGGTATTTTAATCGGACTGTATGTACCTTTAACAGGTGTTGAGCTTTTATTTACCGTTAAAGAATTAATTGGCCAACTTATATCTTTTACTATTCCTTTAATTATTTTGTTTTTTATTGCGTCTGGTATTGCGGGCTTACCAAAAGGCTCAGGCCATTTATTAGGTAAAACAGTGGGCTTTGCTTATAGCTCTACCATTATTGCCGGCACGCTTGCATTTTTACTGGTTAGCGCAGTTATTCCACTTTTAAGTGGCGGTATTACATTTGAGGCTGAAGTAGCCACTGAAATAGGCAGTTTTATTGATTTAGAAATTCCACCTCTAATGGGCGTAATGACTGCATTAGTCACTGCGTTCGTATTTGGTATAGGTATGAGCCAACTCCAATTAGAAACGCTTAAAAAAGTTTCTGATCAGGGGCGTGATGTAATTGATGGCCTATTATCAAAAGTTATTATTCCGGCTTTACCATTTTACATTGCAGGTGTGTTTGCAGAAATGACAGTGGCAGGCACCGTGGTCGACACGCTACAAACATTTGGTGTTGTGCTTATTGCAGCGCTAGTGATGCATTGGCTATGGCTAACAGTATTATATGTTTCTACGGGCTTATTACTTAAACGTAATCCGCTAGAGCTAGTTAAAAATATGCTACCCGCTTATTTTACAGCGCTCGGTACAATGTCAAGTGCAGCGACTATTCCTGTGTCATTACAATCAAGTAAAGCAAACAATGTAAAAGAAGATGTAGCGAACTTTACTGTACCACTGTGTGCAACCATTCACTTATCTGGCTCAACTATTACGATTGTAACGTGTGCAATGGCTGTTATGTTTTTATCGCCAAATATGGAAGTACCTTCGTTGATGGGAATGCTGCCATTTATTATGATGTTAGGTGTAGTAATGATTGCAGCGCCAGGTGCACCAGGTGGAGCCGTAATGTCGGCACTCGGTTTATTAACAAGCATGCTAGGCTTTAATGAAGGGGCTGTAGCATTAATGATTGCGCTTTATTTAGCACAAGATAGCTTTGGTACTGCGTGTAATGTTACCGGTGATGGCATTATTGCGCTATGGGTTGACCGTTTTAGCGAAAAAGCATCATCTTAAATTATTAAGGCGGGGCAATAATACTAGTTATTGTTTCGCTTTATATATGGTACTGTAACGAATTAATTTTATTAAATCGCATGTTGTTAGGTAAGTGAGGATGTTCCATTGATTAATGTACTTTTAGTTGATGACCATGAGCTGGTACGCACTGGTATAAAACGTATATTAGATGACGTACGTGGTTTTAAAGTGGTTGGCGAGGCTAAAGATGGCGAAGCCGCCGTACAGTTTTGTCGTCAGCACGCGCCAAACATAGTATTAATGGATATGAATATGCCTGGTATGGGTGGACTTGAAGCGACTAAGAAAATTTGTCGTTACTGCCCAGATGTAAAAATTATTGTGTTAACGGTTAATTGTGAAGACCCATTTCCGAGCAAAGTTATGCAAATTGGTGCACATGGGTTTTTAACCAAAGGCGCAGGATCTGATGAAATGGTACGTGCTATTCGATCAGTTCATGCCGGCCAGCGTTATATTGCCCCTGAAATTGCACAGCAAATAGCGCTAGCTCAAGTAACAGGGCGCACCGATGAAAACCCTTTTCAGAGTTTATCTGAACGTGAACTGCAAATTATGCTAATGATCACCAAAGGTGAAAAAGCACAAGATATAGCAGAGCGTTTAAATTTAAGCTCTAAAACGGTTAACAGCTATCGTTACCGTATGTTTGAAAAACTAAATGTAGGCGGTGATGTTGAGCTGACGCATTTAGCGATTCGCCATAAAATGATTGATATAGACGCATCTCACTAGTTATATATGTCTGAATTTGATCATGTACATTTTTTAAAATCGCTATCGAGCGAGCCCGGTGTTTACCGTATGCTTGATAGCGACCAGCAAGTTATTTATGTTGGTAAAGCTAAAAATTTAAAAAAACGTGTAACGAGTTACTTTCGTAGCAACATAACCGATAGTAAAACTCGGGTTTTAGTAAGCAATATCTGTGATATTGAAGTCACGCTTACAAATACCGAAACCGAAGCACTTCTGCTTGAAAACAACCTCATTAAAAAATATCAGCCGCGCTATAACATCTTATTGCGTGACGATAAGTCATACCCTTATATTTTACTTACGAGCCATAAACACCCACGTTTAGCTTTTCATCGTGGAAGTCGTAAAGTAAAAGGCGAATACTTTGGGCCTTTCCCAAGTGCCGGGGCAGTATCTGAAAGTTTGCGCTTAATGCAAAAAATATTTCCGGTTCGTCAATGTGAAGACGCTTATTATCGAGCAAGAAGTCGTCCGTGTTTGCAGTACCAGTTAAAGCGCTGCTCTGCACCATGTGTTAATAAAGTCTCTGAGGATGAGTATTCTGAGCAAGTAGATTATGTGCGTAAGTTTTTAACGGGTAAGTCGCATGAAGTTATTGCCGATTTAATAAAAAAAATGGAAACCGCTAGCGCGAAACTTAACTTTGAACTTGCGGCGAAGGTTCGCGATCAAATTATGTTATTGCGTAAAATGCAGGAACAGCAGTCTATATCGGGCAATTTTGCTGAAATGGATGTGGTAGGTTTTGCTCATTTAAATGGCTTAAACGGGATTCATTTATTAATGATCCGCGACCATAAAGTGCTCGGCAGTAAAACCTATTTCCCTAAAGTACCAAAAGACTCTGGCCAAGAAGAAATTCTCACTTCGTTTTTAGGGCAATACTACTTAGCACCCGGAGCAACAGGGCGTATAGCAAAAGAAATTATTTTACCGTTCGAAATTGAAGAAAGTGAAGTGCTAGGTGAAGCCCTAACTCAAATTAGTGAGCGCAAAGTAACACTTAAAGTAGTGACTCGCGGAGAGCGGGCGCAGTACTTACAACTTGCGAATAAAAATGCATTAAATAGCATTACGGTTAAGCAAAGCACTCAAGACTCTATAAATAAACGTTATGCTCAGTTAAAGGCGACTTTACGTCTAGACGATATCACTAGAATGGAATGTTTTGATATAAGCCATACTATGGGTGAAAACACGGTTGCAAGTTGTGTGGTTTTTGACTCCCAAGGGCCAAATACCAAAGAGTACAGACGCTACAACGTAACTGGTATTACGGGGGGCGATGATTATGCGGCGATGGAATTTGCACTTAACAAGCGTTATAACAAAGTGGTAGACGAAGAAAAAATACCTGATGTTATTTTTATTGAC
The DNA here is from genome assembly GCF_900239935.1 of Pseudoalteromonas carrageenovora IAM 12662. Classification (NCBI taxonomy): domain Bacteria; kingdom Pseudomonadati; phylum Pseudomonadota; class Gammaproteobacteria; order Alteromonadales; family Pseudoalteromonadaceae; genus Pseudoalteromonas; species Pseudoalteromonas carrageenovora. Next base: position 2,269,857 of record NZ_LT965928.1, on the reverse strand, counting down.
GGTGGTAAAGGGCAATTAGGTCGAGCAGAACAATATTTTGCAAATTGGCCTCATGCTAAAATGCCATTGTTAGTAGGTGTTGCTAAAGGTACCAGCCGCAGGCCTGGCCTTGAAACCTTATTAATTGACGGCGGGCGTAAAACAATCCCTATGGATTCGGATGCGCCAGCGCTTCATTTAATTCAACATATTCGCGATGAATCACACCGTTTTGCAATTGCTGGGCATCGTAATAAGCGCCAAAAACAGCGTACTCAATCATTATTAGAAGAAATAAACGGAGTAGGTTCTAAACGCCGCCAAACATTATTAAAATATTTAGGGGGCATGCAGGGAGTAAAAGCTGCTAATATAGAACAGTTAAAGAAAGTTCCTGGGATCAGCCCTGACATGGCTGAGAAGATATTTAACCATTTGCATGACAAGGGCTAGCCCTTCGTGCGAATATAGAAAAAAGACATATCCAAGTAGTTATGTGGAATATTCCAAACACACTCACAACCTTTAGACTTTTTCTTATCCCCATTTTTTTGGTGATATTTTACTTGCCTTATAGCTGGGCTTTTTTTGCTGCCGCTTTTATATTTTGGCTTGCATCGATTACCGATATTCTTGATGGCTATTTAGCACGTAAGCTTGAGCAATCAACGCCTTTTGGTGCCTTTTTAGACCCTGTAGCAGATAAAGTAATGGTATGTGCAGCGCTTGTTGCACTATCTGATCATTATCAGTCTATGTATATGACAATACCTGCATTAATTATTATATGTCGTGAAATTGTTATTTCAGCTCTGCGTGAGTGGATGGCTGAACAGGGCAAGCGCGGCAATGTGGCTGTATCAAATATGGGTAAAATCAAAACCGCTGCGCAAATGTTAGCCATTATAGGTTTGATTTGGCAATATGCACCATGGATGAACTATTTAAGTTTTGCATTACTTTATGTAGCAACCTTTTTAACCTTAAGTTCAATGATGCAATATTTACGTGCAGCATGGGGTGAATTGACTAAAAATTAGCTCTAAATGTCTAATAACGCACCGTTTTAGATAAAAAGTAATCAAACAGTTCAAAACTAGCATTTTTTGTATTGACGCGTTTAATAATCTCTGTAGAATGCGTCCGTGTTGAGAGGGCATAGCCCCCTAGATAAACGAAACGGTAATTAATTAGTTGCCTGAATGTTGACTCAAAACATCGTGTTGAAATTCAAAAGCTAATAAATTAAATGCGGTACTAGCTCAGTTGGTAGAGCGCGACCTTGCCAAGGTCGAGGTCACGAGTTCGAGCCTCGTGTACCGCTCCAAGTTTATCTTAAGGTTAATACCCCGTACTGGGGCGGAATGGCAGAGTGGCCATGCACCGGATTGCAAATCCGTCTACCTCGGTTCGACTCCGGGTTCCGCCTCCATTTCAACACTCCACACGCTTTAATTAGCAAACTCGATGCCCGAGTGGTGGAATTGGTAGACACAAGGGATTTAAAATCCCTCGACTAACAAGTCGTGCCGGTTCAAGTCCGGCCTCGGGCACCACTTTGTGGTTTAACTGCATTACCAAGTGCAATTTATAAAACAGTTAATATTAGAATTAATATGATGCGGTACTAGCTCAGTTGGTAGAGCGCGACCTTGCCAAGGTCGAGGTCACGAGTTCGAGCCTCGTGTACCGCTCCATATTAGTTTTATCCACTTGCTTTAAATAGCAAACTCGATGCCCGAGTGGTGGAATTGGTAGACACAAGGGATTTAAAATCCCTCGACTAACAAGTCGTGCCGGTTCAAGTCCGGCCTCGGGCACCACTTTAAATCATTTTACCAAGATAATTTAAAGTTGATAAAACAGAATTTTGCGGTACTAGCTCAGTTGGTAGAGCGCGACCTTGCCAAGGTCGAGGTCACGAGTTCGAGCCTCGTGTACCGCTCCAAATTATTTGGATACATTTAGGCGGAATGGCAGAGTGGCCATGCACCGGATTGCAAATCCGTTTACCTCGGTTCGACTCCGGGTTCCGCCTCCATATAATTTACTCCACACGCTTTAATTAGCAAACTCGATGCCCGAGTGGTGGAATTGGTAGACACAAGGGATTTAAAATCCCTCGACTAACAAGTCGTGCCGGTTCAAGTCCGGCCTCGGGCACCATCTTTACCAAAATCCTCAAATTAATGATTTCCTAAATTTAAAACGCCTAAAACACCTAAAACACCTAAAACACCTAAAACACCTAAAACACCTAAAACACCTAAAACACCTAAAACACCTAAAACACCTAAAACACCTAAAACACCTAAAACACCTTATTCAAGTTCTCTAATTTTATTTTTATACCTACTTACCTTTAATATTTAAAGTTTCATCATTGTACATTTATACTAATTCGCTTAATTAATTGATCTATTTTGAGGGTGGAAAAACGTCTTGATAGCTAGGCAAAAAATTCGTTATTTAATTGTTCTCGGCAATTACTCCTGCATTGCTCTACCTTCTGCATCCATGCAATCGTAAATGAGGAGTGTTTTAACGCAGATAGCGATACGTTTAGCCCTGCAAAATGATTAAGCATTATAGCGGGTTGGTAACAATGAACATGATGATGTACACGGGCTGTCAAAAATGAATTTTAAAGTGGGTGTATAAGCGACCCACGAGGGCCGCTTATACAAGATGAACTGTTATTGAAATTTACTTTGAGCTTTGTAAGTAGGGTATTCACTTAGTAAGCCTTGAATAAGCGCAACACACATTAAAATAAGTATTATTGAAAATGGTAGGGCAGTAGTCACCACTCCTGATTGAAGCGCTTGTAATGCTTGCGAGCCTCCAACCCAAAGTAATACAGCTGCAATCACACCTTCAACAGTAGCCCAAAATATACGTTGTGGCACTGGTGCATCTATTTTACCGCCAGCAGTTATACCGTCTATTACAAGCGAACCTGAATCAGATGAAGTAATAAAGAAGACTAAAACTAAAGCAATAGAAATAATTGAGATAAAGCTAGAGAACGGAAGCTGTTCGTATACTTGAAATAAAGTAACTGAGATATCAGTTAAGCCGTTTTGTCCAAGTGGCCCAACTTGCTCTATAACTTGTGTTATTGCCATATTACCAAATACACCCATCCACACCAAGCTAAGTAGAGTTGGTAGGCCTATAACAACAAGTAAGAATTCTCGTACAGTGCGCCCTTTAGAAACTCGAGCTATAAACATACCTACAAACGGTGACCAAGAGATCCACCACGCCCAATAAAATACAGTCCAAGAGTGCATCCAATCTTCATCGGGTCTATTAAAAGGATTACTCAATGGTACAAAGTGTTCTACGTAAGCTCCAAGGGTAAACCACACAGCAGGAATTGAATCAGAAAATGTAAGGGCGATAACAGCTAACAGTAAAATAAACGCACAAATTAAATTAACATTGCTTAGTACTTTTACGCCGCCCTCAATACCTCTTATAACAGAAAAAATAGCAATACACGTCACTAATCCAATAACAGATATTTGAAAAGCAGTGCCGTAATCAGTGCCTAATAGGTAATTTATTCCACTGGTCGCTTGTTGTGCGCCAAGCCCTAGTGATGTAGCTAACCCAAATAAGGTAGACAGTACCGCAAGTATATCTATGATATGTCCAAGCCAACCCCATGCGCGATCACCAAATAAGGGATAGAAAACAGAGCGTATAGATAAAGGCAAGCCTTTGTTAAATGCAAAAAAAGCCAAGCTTAATCCAACCACTGCGTAAATCGCCCAGCCATGTAAACCCCAGTGGTACATAGTTGCACCTAAAGCTAATGAATGTGCTTGTGCTGAATTTGGCTCTACCCCCATAGGCATATGATACCAACCTGTATAATAGGCTGTTGGCTCTGCAACTCCCCAAAATAGTAAGCCAATACCCATTCCTGCTGCAAAAAGCATAGCAAGCCACGACATATAGCCATGTTCTGGACGAGCTTTAGCACCCCCTAAACGAATTTTACCTAAAGGAGAGAATGCTAAAATAACGCAAAAAATCACAAAGGCATTGGCTAATAGCATAAAATAACTATCGAATTGATTAATAATGGCGTCTTTAGTGGAGGTTAGAGCATCACGGGTAACGGTAGGGTCAAAAACTAAGGTAAGTATTACAAATAAAACGACTAGAAATGCGCTTATTCCAAATACAGGGTTATGGATATCAAACCCCCATTTTTGTACATTATCTTGCCCAACTTGATAATCAGTGGTATCGATACTGTACTTTTTTGTCATGTCATCCATCGGATCTCCTTTTTTATAGATAACTTTTATATGTTCCTATACGTTATTAAATATAAAATAGTTTCAAAAATTAATATAAGCTTTTCTTATTAAAGGTAGTAATAAATCTTTTTAAAATATGTAAATAAACTATAGAGCTAAAAAAGCGAGCCGTAGCTCGCTATTTGATTTTTATTTCCAGGCCTCGGGGTCGACCTCTTTATCGAGTTTTGGGTGTTTACTTTTATCAAAGGTAGGTATTAGACCTTTCTTGCGTTGCTCGTTATAATCTTTCGATAACCATACAACAACTCCTGAAAGCATAAACAGCGCTATTACGTTTACAATGGCCATTAACCCCATTGATATGTCAGCTAATGTCCAAATTAAGCCAAGTTCACCAATAGCACCAAACATCACCATTGCTAATACAAGCAATCTAAAAATAAACATGCCTTTATTAGAGTTATGTTCTAAAAACATTAAATTAGTCTCAGCGTATGAATAATTAGCAACAATAGAAGTAAAAGCAAAGAACAAGATAGCGATAGCAACAAAGTAAGAACCCCAGCTACCAACATGCTCTTGTAAAGCTGCTTGCGTAAGTTCAATACCCATCACCCCAGACTCAGGTACTAATTGTTGAGATAGTAAAATTAACGACGCGGTCGCGGTACAAATAACAATAGTATCAATAAATACACCAAGCATTTGTACATAGCCTTGTGATGCCGGATGAGGTGGATAAGGTGTTGCAGTTGCGGCAGCATTTGCTGCGCTGCCCATACCAGCTTCGTTCGAGAATAATCCACGCTTGATCCCTTGGATCATTGCCTGTGTTACACCGTAACCAATAGCACCTGCACCTGCTTGTTCAAGTCCAAAAGCACTTTTTATAATAAGTACTAGTACATCAGGTAAAGCCGTAAAGTTCATTGCACATACATACAACGCAACTAATAAATAAGCTAATGCCATAAAAGGCACAACCATTTCTGCAAATCGAGAGATTGTTTTTAAGCCACCAAAGATAATAATACCAGAACCAACAACAAGCACTATTCCTACAATATATTTTGGTACATCAAACGCTACTTCAAATGCTGCAGCAATAGAGTTTGACTGTACGGCATTAAATACTAGGCCAAAAGCTAAAATTAAACATAACGAGAATAAAACGCCCATCCAACGCTTGCCTAAACCTACTTCCATATAATAAGCAGGGCCACCTCTAAAATTGCCTTCAGCATCTTTTGTTTTATAAGCTTGTGCCAGTGTACTTTCGGCGAAGCTAGTTGCCATTCCTATTAAGGCAATAAGCCACATCCAAAAAATTGCACCTGGGCCACCTAAATATAAAGCAACAGCTACACCTGCCATATTACCTGTACCAACACGGGCGGCTAATGATGTACAAAAAGCTTGGAATGACGATATCTCATTATCGCCGCACTTACGCGAACCAAACATTACTTTAAACATATGTGGAAATTGGACAATTTGAATGAAGCCTAACCGAACGGTAAAAAACAGGCCTGCCGCTATTAATAAGTAGACGAGAACTTGGCCCCACAAAAGGGCACTTATACTATTTATTATGTCTGTCATGGATACTACCTAAATACATGAGTTGAAAAAGTGCTGGCAACTTACCACAACAAACAAAAAGAGTTTAGTTTTAAAGTGCAAAAAGCACAGTTATCAACAGGCTTTTGTGAGTAACTTGTGATCTAGTTGTGAGCTTCATCTGTGTATAAAATAAATCTAATTTTACTTAATAAAACGCTTGCGTAAGAATCGAATCTCCCTATAATGCGACCCCACTGAGACGGGAAACGCCGATGCATAGCAAGGCAGCAGCGGCTCAGAGAGTTAAATAAAACTTCGGTTTTGAATCTTCTAAAAAGAAAGTTTAAAACAAAGTGTTGACTCGAAAAATAAAGGGTGTATTATTCGCATCCCTTGAGACGCTAAAGCGACTCAAAACGTTCTTTAACAATATAAAGCAATCATCTGTGTGGGCACTCGTACAGATTGAGTTCTAACAGCCAACCTACTTCGGTAGCGAGGCAAACAAATTAGAGTCTCAATTGAAACTGAGTGACCATATGTTATTAAAAGATTCAGCCTTGAGCTGTTTTGATTTTACTTTTTTAAAAGTAAAAAGAATAACGCACAGTCAATTCGTTTTTGGCAACAAAAACAAAAATTCAGAATTCATTGAGCTGTCGAAAGACATAAAACTTTTTAATTGAAGAGTTTGATCATGGCTCAGATTGAACGCTGGCGGCAGGCCTAACACATGCAAGTCGAGCGGTAACAGAAAGTAGCTTGCTACTTTGCTGACGAGCGGCGGACGGGTGAGTAATGCTTGGGAACATGCCTTGAGGTGGGGGACAACAGTTGGAAACGACTGCTAATACCGCATAATGTCTACGGACCAAAGGGGGCTTCGGCTCTCGCCTTTAGATTGGCCCAAGTGGGATTAGCTAGTTGGTGAGGTAATGGCTCACCAAGGCAACGATCCCTAGCTGGTTTGAGAGGATGATCAGCCACACTGGAACTGAGACACGGTCCAGACTCCTACGGGAGGCAGCAGTGGGGAATATTGCACAATGGGCGCAAGCCTGATGCAGCCATGCCGCGTGTGTGAAGAAGGCCTTCGGGTTGTAAAGCACTTTCAGTCAGGAGGAAAGGTTAGTAGTTAATACCTGCTAGCTGTGACGTTACTGACAGAAGAAGCACCGGCTAACTCCGTGCCAGCAGCCGCGGTAATACGGAGGGTGCGAGCGTTAATCGGAATTACTGGGCGTAAAGCGTACGCAGGCGGTTTGTTAAGCGAGATGTGAAAGCCCCGGGCTCAACCTGGGAACTGCATTTCGAACTGGCAAACTAGAGTGTGATAGAGGGTGGTAGAATTTCAGGTGTAGCGGTGAAATGCGTAGAGATCTGAAGGAATACCGATGGCGAAGGCAGCCACCTGGGTCAACACTGACGCTCATGTACGAAAGCGTGGGGAGCAAACAGGATTAGATACCCTGGTAGTCCACGCCGTAAACGATGTCTACTAGAAGCTCGGAACCTCGGTTCTGTTTTTCAAAGCTAACGCATTAAGTAGACCGCCTGGGGAGTACGGCCGCAAGGTTAAAACTCAAATGAATTGACGGGGGCCCGCACAAGCGGTGGAGCATGTGGTTTAATTCGATGCAACGCGAAGAACCTTACCTACACTTGACATACAGAGAACTTACCAGAGATGGTTTGGTGCCTTCGGGAACTCTGATACAGGTGCTGCATGGCTGTCGTCAGCTCGTGTTGTGAGATGTTGGGTTAAGTCCCGCAACGAGCGCAACCCCTATCCTTAGTTGCTAGCAGGTAATGCTGAGAACTCTAAGGAGACTGCCGGTGATAAACCGGAGGAAGGTGGGGACGACGTCAAGTCATCATGGCCCTTACGTGTAGGGCTACACACGTGCTACAATGGCGCATACAGAGTGCTGCGAACTCGCGAGAGTAAGCGAATCACTTAAAGTGCGTCGTAGTCCGGATTGGAGTCTGCAACTCGACTCCATGAAGTCGGAATCGCTAGTAATCGCGTATCAGAATGACGCGGTGAATACGTTCCCGGGCCTTGTACACACCGCCCGTCACACCATGGGAGTGGGTTGCTCCAGAAGTAGATAGTCTAACCCTCGGGAGGACGTTTACCACGGAGTGATTCATGACTGGGGTGAAGTCGTAACAAGGTAGCCCTAGGGGAACCTGGGGCTGGATCACCTCCTTATACGATTTAGAACTTATTTGTTCGTAGTGTCCACACAGATGATTGTTAGTTAGTAGTGCCCTTTGGGTTTACTAATTAATATGCTCTTTAAAAATTTGGAAAAGCTGATAATAAAATTCTGATAAATATTCGTATTTATCAAGAGTTTTCAAAAGTAAAAAAGAATGATAGCAGTATCATTCAGTGCCATTTAATCACTCTTTGAGTTGATTGATTGGTATCTACTTTAGTATTCAATATTAACTTCTGGCGAAGTTAAACTGTCACGAACAAAGACCCGTTTGGGTTGTATGGTTAAGTGACTAAGCGTACACGGTGGATGCCTTGGCAGTTGGAGGCGATGAAGGACGTATTAACTTGCGATAAGCCTAGTCAAGCTAGTAAAAAGCGCTTGAGACTAGGATTTCCGAATGGGGAAACCCACCTGCTTGCAGGTATCGTTAACTGAATACATAGGTTAACGAGGCGAACGCGGAGAACTGAAACATCTAAGTACCCGTAGGAAAAGAAATCAACCGAGATTCCGAAAGTAGCGGCGAGCGAAATCGGAACAGCCCTTAAGCTTATTATGTGTTAATGGAAGGCTCTGGAAAGTGCCACGATACAGGGTGATAGTCCCGTACATGAAAAGACATTTTAAGTGAAATCGAGTAGGTCGGAGCACGTGAAACTTTGACTGAATATAGGTGGACCATCATCTAAGGCTAAATACTCCCAACTGACCGATAGTGAACCAGTACCGTGAGGGAAAGGCGAAAAGAACCCCTGTGAGGGGAGTGAAATAGAACCTGAAACCGTGTACGTACAAGCAGTAGGAGCCTACTTGTTAGGTGACTGCGTACCTTTTGTATAATGGGTCAGCGACTTATATTTTGTAGCGAGGTTAACCGTATAGGGTAGCCGTAGGGAAACCGAGTCTTAACTGGGCGATTAGTTGCAAGGTATAGACCCGAAACCCGGTGATCTAGCCATGAGCAGGTTGAAGGTTGAGTAACATCAACTGGAGGACCGAACCCACTAACGTTGAAAAGTTAGGGGATGACTTGTGGCTAGGAGTGAAAGGCTAATCAAACCGGGAGATAGCTGGTTCTCCCCGAAATCTATTTAGGTAGAGCCTCGGACGAATACTTACGGGGGTAGAGCACTGTTAAGGCTAGGGGGTCATCCCGACTTACCAACCCTTTGCAAACTCCGAATACCGTAAAGTAATATCCGGGAGACACACGGCGGGTGCTAACGTCCGTCGTGAAGAGGGAAACAACCCAGACCGCCAGCTAAGGTCCCAAAGTCATAGTTAAGTGGGAAACGATGTGGAAAGGCCCAGACAGCCAGGAGGTTGGCTTAGAAGCAGCCATCCTTTAAAGAAAGCGTAATAGCTCACTGGTCGAGTCGGTCTGCGCGGAAGATGTAACGGGGCTAAACTATGCACCGAAGCTGCGGATTCAACGTTTACGTTGAGTGGTAGGGGAGCGTTCTGTAAGCCGTTGAAGGTGTGCCGGGAGGCATGCTGGAGGTATCAGAAGTGCGAATGCTGACATGAGTAACGATAATGCGGGTGAAAAACCCGCACGCCGGAAGACCAAGGGTTCCTATCCCATGTTAATCAGGGTAGGGTAAGTCGACCCCTAAGGCGAGGCCGAAAGGCGTAGTCGATGGGAAACGGATTAATATTTCCGTACTTGGTATAATTGCGATGGGGGGACGGAGAAGGCTAAGCAAGCATGGCGATGGTTGTCCATGTGAAAGTGAGTAGGGCGTTTGTTTAGGTAAATCCGGACGAACATTAAACCTGAGACACGAGACGAGTCACCAAGGTGATGAAGTTGTTGATGCCATACTTCCAGGAAAAGCCTCTAAGCTTCAGATTATACCGAATCGTACCCCAAACCGACACAGGTGGTCAGGTAGAGAATACTAAGGCGCTTGAGAGAACTCGGGTGAAGGAACTGGGCAAAATCGTACCGTAACTTCGGGAGAAGGTACGCTCCTATCTGTGATGAGACTTGCTCTCTAAGCGGACGGGAGCCGCAGTGACCAGGTGGCTGGGACTGTTTATTAAAAACACAGCACTGTGCAAAATCGCAAGATGACGTATACGGTGTGACACCTGCCCGGTGCCGGAAGGTTAATTGATGGGGTTATCCTTAGGGAGAAGCTCTTGATCGAAGCCCCGGTAAACGGCGGCCGTAACTATAACGGTCCTAAGGTAGCGAAATTCCTTGTCGGGTAAGTTCCGACCTGCACGAATGGTGTAACCATGGCCACGCTGTCTCCACCCGAGACTCAGTGAAATTGAAATCGCAGTGAAGATGCTGTGTACCCGCGGCTAGACGGAAAGACCCCGTGAACCTTTACTACAGCTTGGCACTGAACATTGAACCTACATGTGTAGGATAGGTGGGAGACTTTGAAGATGAGACGCTAGTTTTGTTGGAGTCGTCCTTGAAATACCACCCTTGTAGTTTTGATGTTCTAACGTTGGCCCCTGAATCGGGGTTACGGACAGTGCCTGGTGGGTAGTTTGACTGGGGCGGTCTCCTCCCAAAGAGTAACGGAGGAGCACGAAGGTTGGCTAAGTACGGTCGGACATCGTACGGTTAGTGTAATGGTAGAAGCCAGCTTAACTGCGAGACAGACACGTCGAGCAGGTACGAAAGTAGGTCATAGTGATCCGGTGGTTCTGAATGGAAGGGCCATCGCTCAACGGATAAAAGGTACTCCGGGGATAACAGGCTGATACCGCCCAAGAGTTCATATCGACGGCGGTGTTTGGCACCTCGATGTCGGCTCATCACATCCTGGGGCTGAAGTCGGTCCCAAGGGTATGGCTGTTCGCCATTTAAAGTGGTACGCGAGCTGGGTTTAGAACGTCGTGAGACAGTTCGGTCCCTATCTGCCGTGGGCGTTTGAGAATTGAGAGGGGTTGCTCCTAGTACGAGAGGACCGGAGTGAACGAACCGCTGGTGTTCGGGTTGTCATGCCAATGGCATTGCCCGGTAGCTACGTTCGGAACTGATAAGCGCTGAAAGCATCTAAGCGCGAAGCAGGCCTCGAGATGATTTCTCACTAGACTTTTAAAGTCTCTGAAGGGCCGTTGAAGACTACAACGTTGATAGGCAAGATGTGGAAGTGGTGTGAGCCATTAAGCTAACTTGTACTAATTACCCGTGAGGCTTAACCATACAACGCCAAACGCGTTTTGTGACAGTAAAGCGACAGAAGTTAATGACTAAAGTAGATATTACTTAGAAACTTAAAAAATATTATCAGATATTTTCCAAATTTATGAGGTGACTCTTAGCGCGTAGCGTTAAAGTAGAGGCACCTTGCGCAAAGGAAATAGTAGCACTACGTGCTTATCATTAATCCTTTGCACCAAATTTGCTTGGTGACAATAGCGTTTTGGACCCACCTGACTCCATGCCGAACTCAGTAGTGAAACGAAACAGCGCCGATGATAGTGTAGCATTTGCTATGTGAAAGTAGGACATTACCAGGCTTCAAATTAAAGAAACCCGTTACAGCAATGTGACGGGTTTTTTGCTATCTGGGGTTTAGTAAATAGCCAAGAGCCCATGCCAAACTCAGTAGTCAAACAAAACAGCTCGAAGGCGAGCCCCGGCCAACGATAGTGTAGCATTTGCTATGTGAAAGTAGGACATTACCAGGCTTCAAATAAGAGAAACCCGTTACAGCAATGTAACGGGTTTTTTGCTGTCTGGGGTTTAATAAATAGCCAAGAGCCCATGCCGAGCTCAGTAGTGAAACAAAACAGCTCGAAGGCGAGCCCCGGCCAACGGTAGTGTAGCATTTCACTGTGACTCACCACCGCTGTGGGCACCACGACATTACCAGGCTTCAAATTAAAGCAACCCGTTACAGCAATGTAACGGGTTTTTTGCTGTCTGCAGAAAAGTAAAATGCGCACAATTGATAGACACTCATCAAGCCTCTATTACATAGGTCAGGCGAGCGTAGCGACTCCCGACGACAACATCAAAAATTTCTCTGCCTGGAAGTGTCGCATTTGCTATATTATCCACAATCTGCGTACATCACATCAACCAATTCCTCAATCTTGTGAATATGTCGAGATCAAATCAAAGAGCTTTTATAGTTAAGCACAGAGGTATAGTTATTATTTATATATTTACTAATCTGATAGTGCTGGATAACAAATATAATTTTGCTTTGTTACTGGCTTTGATTTAGGATCAAAACAGTTTAAAACCAAGAACTAATAGCCTGTGTATAGATTATTAATTAGTGCCATATCATTTATATTTTGTTTTTCTGTATCGGCGGTTGAAGTAACTGATCTGTATCAAGATATATTAAACGTCGATGATAAAACCAGAGATACGCGTTTAAATGCGAGCCGCAAGGCATTGCTTAATGTTTTAGTTAAAGTGAGTGGTGATGAAACAGCAGATCAAAATAAACTTGCGCAGCAACGCACTAAAGATATCTCAGATTATATGCTCAAATTTGAGTATGACGAGCGAGCAAACGGAAAACTTAAATTAGTTGTTAAATTTGAAGCGCGTAAAATAAATGCGCTTGTTAAAGAGCTCAATTTACCACTGTGGGGTGTTCAGCGACCACTCGTTGCTATTTGGCTAGGTATTGAAGACAATTGGCGCAGAGAATTAGTAACACAAGAAAGTTACCCGCAGTTGGAGCAGTTAATTTATGATAAAGCAGGACGCCGTGGCTTACCAGTTGTTGTGCCTTTGCTTGATTTACAAGACAGGCGCTTAGTAGGTGTCCCCGAAGTTTGGGGGAATTTTTCTGAGCCCGTTGAAGAAGCATCTAAGCGTTACAGTGCAGAGCGAAGTATTACTGCAAGAATGTTTCAAGAACAAGACAGTGAAAACTGGATACTAGATTGGCGCTTTACTAACGACGATTTGTTTGAATCAAATAGATTAACGGGCGACAAGCAGCAAATTGTAGGGCAAATGATTGATACTCTCGCGCAAGGCCTTGCAAGCGAATATGCAATTGATCCTAATGCCTATTATCAGCAAGCTTCTGCAACACTTACTTTAAAAGAAACTAATAGCTTTGTTGATATCGAATTAGCAAAACGTAGATTACTTAGTTTAAGTGTAGTAACCGACGTAACTATTTTACGAAAAACTCCAGAGCTTGTTGAATTTAAGTTAAACCATACGGGCAGTGTAAACGATCTTAAAAAAGCACTTGGCCTTGATTCTGCTTTTAGAGACTACGTTGACCCACGTGCTTTTTATCATGTGGTTGATAAAAGTAGTTTAGAATATCAGTGGGTTGGCGAGTAATGCAAAACGCTGAGCCTATGCAAATGGCTTTACCGGTCACCTTACCGGATGATGAAACCTTTGCATCATATTTTGGTGGTGAGGACTCGTTAGAGGTTAACCATTTAAAGGACAGCTTTTCAAAGTTATCTAAAACGTTTCAGTACACCTATTTATGTGGTTTAGGTGATTCAGGCAAGTCTCACCTGCTATACGCCACTTGTGTAAAAGCACAAGAGCGCGGGTTATCCAACATGCTATTATCAATGCGTGAAGTTATTGATTTTGGCCCGATGGTGCTCGATGGCTTAGAGGCTCTCGATGTATTGTGTATAGACGATGTTCACTTAGTCGCTGGGAATGATCCTTGGGAAAAAGCATTATTTAATTTCTATAATCGCTTTAACGAACCTGGGAAAATGCTCGTAGTTACCGCTGACTTACTTCCTGATATGCTCAATATTAGCCTTCCCGATTTAGAGTCTCGGCTAAAGTGGGGCACTACATTTCAAATTCGCTCTATGAGCGATGATGATAAAGCTCAGGCGCTTGTGAAACGTGCGCATATGCGTGGATTGGAATTGAGCGATGAATGTGCACGGTTTTTACTAACGCGTTTAAGCCGTGATATGCGCGCTTTACTCGATGTATTAGACAAATTAGATCATGCATCTATGGCTGCACAGCGAAAATTAACAATTCCCTTTATAAAATCAACGTTAAAGCTGTAGTAGGTCTAGAATCTAGACCCTGCTTTCAGTTATCATTAGTCAATTAAATTGTAATCACCTTCTGTGAAAGATCAGGTATCGAATGAACTTAGAAAATATATTAGCGCAAGCACTTGAGGCGGTAGCCAGTGCCAGTGAAATCGCGCAACTAGAAGAGATCAGGGTTAATTACCTTGGTAAAAAAGGCGAAATCACTAGCTTACTTAAAACACTGGGTAAAATTGCTCCTGAAGAACGCAAAGAAGCAGGGCAGGTAATTAACCAAGCTAAGCAAGATGTTCAAGCTGCAATTAACGATAAGCGTGAGCTTTTAGCAAGTAAAGCACTAGAAGAAAAGCTAGCCGCAGAAACAATTGACGTTACTTTACCTGGGCGTGTAATGCCAACAGGTGGATTGCATCCGGTAACACGAACAATTGAACGTATTGAAAGCTTTTTTGGTGAGTTAGGTTTTGAGGTTAAATCAGGCCCTGAGATTGAAGATGACTTTCATAACTTTGATGCATTAAATATCCCTGAGCATCACCCTGCGCGTGCTGATCACGATACCTTTTATTTCAATCCTAAATTAGTACTGCGTACACAAACAAGTGGCGTGCAAATTCGTACTATGGAAACAGAACAGCCACCGCTACGTATTATTTCACCAGGGCGAGTGTATCGTAACGATTACGACCAAACTCATACTCCTATGTTCCATCAGGTAGAAGGGTTAATGGTTGATACCGATGTAAGCTTTACTGAGCTTAAAGGTATTTTACATGACTTTTTACGTAACTTTTTTGAAGAAGATATGGAAATTCGTTTCCGTCCTTCATTTTTCCCATTTACAGAACCATCTGCTGAAGTGGATGTTATGGGTAAAGACGGTAAATGGTTAGAAGTATTAGGCTGTGGCATGGTTCACCCTAACGTTCTTAAGTCGGTGGGTATTGACCCAGAAAAATACACTGGTTTTGCATTTGGTATGGGCGTAGAGCGCTTAACTATGCTGCGCTACGGCGTAAACGACTTACGTGCATTTTTTGAAAATGACTTAAAATTCCTAAACCAGTTCCGTTAAGAGTGAAATAATAAAATGAAATTTAGTGAAAAGTGGTTAAGAGAGTGGGTAAACCCTGCTATTGATACGCAAGCTCTTTCGGAACAGCTTTCTATGGCTGGTCTTGAAGTTGATGGAGTTGAGCCAGCAGCAGCCAAATTTAATGGTGTGCTAGTAGGCGAAGTGGTTGAATGTGGTCAGCACCCTGATGCAGACAAACTTCGTGTTACTAAAATTAACGTAGGTGGCGATGAGCTGCTTGATATCGTTTGTGGTGCGCCAAATTGTCGTGAAGGCATCAAAGTAGCTGTTGCAACCGTAGGTGCTGTATTACCTGGCGACTTTAAAATCAAAAAAGCAAAACTACGCGGTCAGCCTTCTCACGGTATGTTGTGTGCCTTTGTTGAACTAGGTATTAGCGAAGAAGGCGATGGCATAATGGAATTGCCACTTGATGCACCAGTAGGCACTGATTTACGCGAATACTTAGGCCTTGATGACAACATTATTGATGTTGACTTAACACCAAACCGTGGTGATTGTTTAGGTATTAAAGGCCTTGCACGAGAAGTAGGTGTTTTAAATAGCATTGATGTAAATGTATTAGCTATTCCATCTGTTACACCAACAATTGACGATAAAGTATCAATTGAACTAGTAAACGAAGATGCATGCCCTCGCTACCTTGGTCGTGTTATAAAGGGTATTAACCTTGATGCAGAAACACCACTTTGGATGGTTGAAAAGCTACGCCGTAGTGGCGTTCGTTCAATCGATCCGGTTGTTGATGTAACTAACTATGTATTACTAGAACTTGGCCACCCAATGCATGCATTTGATTTAAGTGCAATTGCAGGTGGAATTAAAGTACGTAGTGCAAATGCAGGTGAAGAGCTAGTACTACTTGATGGTAATACTGCTAAATTGAATGACTCTACACTTGTTATAGCCGATCATAATAAAGCACTTGCTATCGCCGGTATTTTTGGTGGTGAGCAATCAGGTGTTACTGAAAAAACAACAGACATACTGCTTGAAAGTGCGTTCTTTAATCCGGTTGCAATTGCTGGGCAAGCACGTAGTTACGGCCTACATACCGATGCGTCACATCGTTATGAGCGTGGTGTAGATTTTGCACTACAACATGATGCAATGCAGCGTGCAACCGCTTTATTACTTGAAATTGTTGGTGGTCAAGCAGGTCCTGTAGTTGAAGCTGTTGCAGCAGATAAATTACCAAAAGTGACTGAAGTACGTCTTCGCCGTTCTCGTTTAGACCGCGTAATAGGTCATCATATTGATGATGCTAAAGTAACTGATATTCTGACTCGTTTAGGCCTTGATGTTAAAGTAGAAAATGATAGCTGGAGTGCAGACGTACCAAGTTACCGTTTTGATATTCGTATTGAAGAAGATTTAATTGAAGAAGTTGCGCGTGTATACGGTTACAACAGTATCCCAAATGTTGCACCTACTGCAAAACTCAAAATGACAACGCATGACGAGTCAACAATTGCGCTTAGTAAGTTCCGCAATACGCTCGTTACGCGTGGTTACCAAGAAGCAATTACTTATAGCTTTGTAGATCCTAAAGCACAAACTATCTTACACCCAGATAGCAATGCGCTTGTATTACCGCACCCAATTTCAATTGAAATGTCGGCTATGCGTGTCAGCTTAATGCCTGGTTTATTGGCTTCAGTGGCCTATAACCAAAACCGTCAGCAACCGCGTATTCGCTTATTTGAGCACGGTCTTAAATTTATCAGTGATGAAAGTGCTGAAAACGGTGTTTATCAGGTGCCAGTTCTTGGTGGGGTAATTACCGGTTTAGCACACGGCGAACATTGGGTTGAAGAAAAACGTAACGTTGATTTTTACGACTTAAAAGGTGATGTAGAAGCATTACTTGCGATCACCAATGATGTTAGCCGTTTTGAAATTAAAGCAGAGCAGTCAGATGGACTTCACCCAGGCCAATCAGCAGTTATTTATGTTGATGGTAAAAAGGTTGGTTTTTTTGGTGCATTACATCCACAAGCGCAAAAATCGTTAGATATCAACAACGCAACTTTTGTGTTTGAAATTGAAATGTCGGCAATCGAAAAAAGAAATTTACCACAAGCTGTAGGGGTATCAAAATTTCCTTCAAATCGCCGCGACATCGCTATTTTAGTGGCCGACAGCGTTAAATCTGGTGATATTTTAACCGCGATAGAAAAAGTTGGCGGAAATCAATTGGTTGACCTAAACTTATTCGATGTGTATAAGGGCAAAGGTATTGAGCCAAATTATAAGAGTTTGGCGATTGCTCTAACACTGCAAGCGGTTGATAGAACACTCGAAGAGAAAGACATCAATCTAGTAGTTGATAACGTGGTGGCCGAATTGGCTGATAAATTTAATGCATCGTTGAGGGACTAGATATGGCGCTTACTAAAGCCGACATAGCTGAACACCTATTTGAAAAACTGGGTATCAATAAAAAAGATGCCAAAGACTTAGTTGAAGCGTTTTTTGAAGAAATCCGCTCAGCGCTTGAAAAAGGTGAGCAAGTTAAGCTCTCTGGATTTGGTAACTTTGATCTTCGTGATAAAAAAGAAAGACCAGGCCGTAACCCGAAA
This sequence comes from Pseudoalteromonas carrageenovora IAM 12662, assembly GCF_900239935.1. Taxonomy (NCBI): domain Bacteria; kingdom Pseudomonadati; phylum Pseudomonadota; class Gammaproteobacteria; order Alteromonadales; family Pseudoalteromonadaceae; genus Pseudoalteromonas; species Pseudoalteromonas carrageenovora. The sequence continues at coordinate 2,252,141 of NZ_LT965928.1, read as the reverse complement.
ACAGGAGAAGACATTCCTATTTCGGCGCGCCGTGTGGTTACATTTCGACCAGGCCAAAAGCTTAAAACCCGTGTAGAAGTGGGCACAAGCAAAGCAAAATAAAAAAAGGCAGCGTAAGCTGCCTTTTTATTTACATAAAAGTACCTAGCTCCACAATGCTGGGTATTTTTGTTGTATTTACTACTGCATATACTACCTATCCGCAATAATACTTAATCTTTTTGCTGGGTTAAATGTGTCGCTATCTGCGTTAAAAATTCTGATTTACGACTAAATAGATGCACAAGGTAGAGCAATGTAGCTATTAGAATAATGTAGCAGCAGTTATAGAACCTATTTACTTAGTAGCCTCGCGCCGTGATTTAATCGCCCCTAGATTGAACAAATTTCAATCCACGAAGATCAACACGTCCTAGCTAAAACTCTCTAGGCGATACAAATTCACCACTTTGTATTTGCTCATATGTTTGTTGGGCAAGTGTATCGAAACTATCTAAATTTTTACCATTGCTCATAAGTTGGTGTTCTATTGGTAATAAATCGATGTTTTCAATGCCAGACATTTGCGCAACCTTAGAAAAAATATACGCATGCTTAAGCTTATCGTGTTTATAAAACAGACTGATAAGTGATGTGTAAACTTCAGGGTTTGGCTCAATACCTTTTTTATTCAACTCAAGCGTTTTATAAAGCAGATCTATTGTTTTTTCATCATCAAACTTAATATAGTAAGACGCTAAAAAAAATTGCATTTCGGCACTTTGCGTTACGCTTTTATCGTTTTCTAAGGCGAGTAATTTATTAAGTGCACTTTGGTCGCTGTTTCGAGACCAATGATAGTAAAGTAAACCTGGGTGATTAGTTTTTTGAGTGTCTTGATATAAGCGCGTCATTTCTTTGATACTGGTTAGTTGTCCTTCAATGCGCGATGTTGTCTTAGATTTTAGCTTTTTATGCTCTATTTTTGCAGCTAACGTAATACACTGATTATAAGACTCAAAGCCTTTGAGCAATTGGTATTTATTTTCATCTGTTGGTTTTTTATATTCAGTGTAGCGCTTTAAAATAACTACAGAGCGCTCATTCTTACAATGGCTGTCTTTATTTAGATCACTACAAAACCCAGGTGTCTCTTTACAAACCTGGGCGAGTGTTAGTGGTTCATCACACCCTGTTAACGCTAGCATTGTTAGTAATACGCTTGCTCTTAAAACCATCCCTTAACCCCAAATGAATATATACGTAACCATTCTAACGTAATCATTTGTGCTCTAACAGTAGAGAATAACTTAAGATTAACTTAGAATAGCCGTGCCTAAGGTGTATTACTCTCAAAATATAGTGCACTTTCAAAGGCTATCCGTTCAAAATGTTAAATTTAGGTAAATAAAATGACCTCATCTCACGAATTAGAATATACAAATAGTTGGCAAGAGCGCCAAGATTACGCCGAAAGCATGCAACCTATCATTGGTAAGCTTTATCGTAACCGTGGCATAGAAATCGCTGTATATGGCCGTCCTCTCGTTAATGCCAGTACAATAGATATTATCAAGTCTCATAAAACTGTAGCGCAGTTTGAAGGCACAAAATTACGTTTACGTGAAAGCTTCCCGTTTTTAGAAGCGATTAGTAAAATGGAGTTAAACTCTGCCCGTATAGATATTGGTAAACTTGCTTATAGCTACTTGTATACTGATGCAGCTAATGGCCGTACTGTAGACGAATTTGTAAAAGCTGAACTTGCAGAAATAGCTGATTTACCAGCGAAAGAGCCACGCGATGTAGTACTTTATGGCTTTGGCCGAATCGGTCGCTTATTAGCACGTTTATTAATTGAAAAGTCAGGACCATATGCCGATTTACGCTTACGTGCAATTGTTGTACGTGGTGGTAAAGATGGCGACCTAGAAAAGCGCGCTAGCTTATTACGTCGAGATTCAATTCACGGGCCTTTTAATGGTTCAATTACAATTGATAAAGAGCGTAATGCAATTAAAGCTAACGGTAGCTACATTCAAGTAATTTACGCTAACTCTCCAAGCGAAATTGATTACACAGCTTACGGCATCGAAAATGCACTGATTGTTGATAACACAGGTATTTGGAAAGATGAAGCAGGCCTTGGTCAGCATTTAGAGTGTAAAGGTGCTGCAAAAGTATTATTAACTGCACCGGCTAAAGGCAATATTAAAAACATAGTATATGGTGTGAATAACCAAGACATTTTGCCTGCTGATAAAATTGTATGTGCAGCAAGTTGTACAACTAATGCCATTACGCCAACACTTAAAGCATTAAACGATAAGTTTGGTATTAATAACGGCCATGTAGAAACTGTGCACTCGTACACAAACGATCAAAACCTTATTGATAATTACCACAAAGCAGAGCGTCGCGGCCGTGCTGCAGCGCTTAACATGGTAATTACCGAAACAGGTGCAGCTAAAGCGGTTTCTAAAGCATTACCAGAACTTGAAGGTAAATTAACGGGTAACGCAATCCGTGTACCTACACCAAATGTATCGCTTGCTATTTTAAATCTTAATTTAGAAAAAGGGACATCGGTTGAAGAGCTTAACGCGTTTTTACGTGACACAGCGCTTCATTCAGAGCTGCGAGATCAAATTGATTACACTGCTTCTACAGAAATCGTATCTACCGATTTAGTAGGTAGCCGTTATGCAGGTGTTGTTGATTCACAAGCAACTATTGTTGAAGGTAATCGTGTAGTACTTTACGTTTGGTACGACAATGAATTTGGCTACAGCTGCCAAGTTGTTCGCTGTATGCGTGATATGGCCGAAGTAGCCTTCCCAAGCCTACCTCGCTAAATTAATAATAAATCACTAAGCCAGCTTTTTTGCTGGCTTTTTTAGTCGCGTAATATTTTTAAAGTGTACCCTGTGTGATAGGCTTTAATTATTGAAATGTGTATTGCGGTTATGCCGTAATTATGCATTTTACTATTTATAAAATAGTGTCAGTTCTGCAAGTTAAGCAGATAAACTTATTCTACCTTAAGGTTTTTTCATGAAAATCAGCAGCAATTTTGATAGTGGTAACATAAATGTTATCGAAGCCACCGATCCTTTAAATATTCAATTAGAGATTAATAGCGATCACCAGTCTGAATTTTATCAGTGGTTTCACTTTCGTCTTGAAACAACACCTTACCAATTGCATAAGTTAAATATTAATAATCTTGAAAAATCGGCATACCCAGATGGCTGGGATGGATATCAAGCAGTTGCATCGTACGATCGCCAAACATGGTTTCGTGTACCTTCTAATTACGAAAATGGCACGCTTACATTTGAGCTAGAGCCAGAAAGCGGCAGTGTTTACTTTGCATACTTTGCGCCTTACAGCTACGAGCGTCATTTAGATTTATTATCGTGGGCGCAATGCGAAGAGCTATGCCAATTACAAACTCTTGGCGAAACACTAGATGGTCGCGATATGAGCGTACTTAAAATTGGCCAACCAAGCGAAGATAAAAAAACAATCTGGATCACAGCACGCCAACATCCAGGTGAAACTATGGCAGAGTGGTTTGTAGAAGGTTTATTGCATAAATTACTTGATGATGAAGACCCGCATGCAGCGGCGCTTTTATCTAAAGCTGTTTTTTACATTGTGCCAAACATGAACCCTGATGGGAGTGTACGTGGGCACCTTCGTACCAATGCAAAAGGCGTTAACTTAAATCGTGAATGGCAAACACCAAGCATGGAAAATAGCCCTGAGGTTTACTTAGTGCTTAATAAAATGCGCGAAACAGGCCTAGACATGCACCTAGATATACATGGTGATGAAGCAATCCCATATAACTTTGTTGCAGGTAGTGAAGGTATACCAAGTTACGACGATCGTTTAAAAGACTTAGAAGATAGTTTTAAAGCGGCGCTTTTAACTATTACTCCAGAGTTTCAAGACGAACATGGCTACGATAAAGACGAACCGGGTAAAGCAAATTTAACGGTGGGCTCATCTGCAACAGCAGAAGAATTTAAAGCACTTACGTACACCGTTGAGATGCCGTTTAAAGACAATAACGACCTACCAGACCCAGATTACGGCTGGTCTGACCGCCGTTCGTATCAATTTGGACAAGATACTTTAGCGGCAATCGTAAATGTCGTTGATAAACTGAGATAAATTAGTATAAGGTAAGGGCAACAATAAAATGTTGCCCTTTTTTATTACAAAATTTACAAATAATAAAAAATTAGCAATAGCAGCGTTATCGTATTATTTAGCTTTAACTGAGTAATACGCAGTCAACAGTCTCAATTAAAATAATAAGAGGAATTCAGCGTGGATGTATTTGGACAATTTTTAGATAGCCTCGATGGCATGTTAGGAGGAGCTGTTTGGTTCCCATACGTGCTACTAGGGGTTGGTTTATTTTTTACTATATATTTAAAGTTCCCACAAATCCGTTATTTCAAACATGCGTGTAAAGTTGTAACTGGTAAGTTTGATAAAAAAGACACCGAAGGCGACACAACACATTTTCAAGCCCTTGCGACTGCGCTTTCTGGCACGGTTGGTACAGGTAACATTGGTGGCGTAGCACTTGCTATCTCTATTGGTGGTCCCGCAGCCTTATTTTGGATGTGGATGACCGCATTTTTTGGTATGACAACCAAATTTGTAGAAGTAACTCTTTCTCATAAATACCGCGAAAAAACAGAAGACGGCACTATGTCGGGCGGCCCTATGTATTACATGGATAAACGTCTAAACATGAAATGGCTAGCCATTTTATTTGCTGTTGCAACGGTAATTAGCTCATTTGGTACAGGCAGCTTGCCACAAATAAATAATATTGCCCAAGGTATGGAAGCAACATTTGGTTTTGCGCCAATGGCAACGGGTGCTGTTTTATCTGTTTTACTAGCACTGGTAATTTTAGGTGGCATTAAACGTATTGCTGCAATTACATCACGCGTAGTACCGCTAATGGCCGCGGTTTATATTATTGGTGCGCTTGCTGTTATTTTTTACAATATTGAAAATATCGGCCCGTCATTTGCGTCAATCTTTATGGATGCATTTACTGGTTCAGCAGCGGCAGGCGGCTTTTTAGGTGCATCGTTCGCTTACGCGTTTAACAAAGGTGTAAACAGAGGTTTATTCTCAAACGAAGCGGGTCAAGGTTCTGCGCCAATAGCCCATGCTTCAGCAAAAGCAGATGAACCAGTATCAGAGGGTATAGTCTCTATATTAGAACCGTTTATTGATACCATTATTATTTGTACACTTACAGGCTTAGTTATTTTGTCTTCGGGTGTATGGAACGAGAAATTCGAAACACACTTTGAACGCTCTTCGATGAGTATTATTAAAGGTGACTACTCTGAAACGAACGAAGCACAGCGCACTGAGCTATATAATTACTTAAATAATAACGACAGTAACATTGAGTTATTTACAGGTAATATTGACGTGGTCAATGGTGAGTCTATTACTACGGGCTACACCGTTATTAATTCGCGGTCAATTGCAGAAGATGTTCGTTTTGGTTTAACAGAAAAACATAAGTATACAGGTATTGTTGAAGTTAAAAACGGTATGCCAACTGACGACAGTATTAGCTTAGTAGGTAAATCGCTAGTGCATTCAGCTGAGCTGACAACTAAAGCGTTTACTAGAGGCTACTTTGGCGAAAGTGGGCAATATATTGTATCGATTGGCTTGTTGTTATTTGCATTCTCGACCGCTATTGCTTGGTCGTATTATGGTGACCGTGCAATGATTTACTTGCTAGGGCACCGTTCAGTAATGCCGTACCGTGTATTTTATGTTGCAGCGTTCTTTTGGGCATCGTTTGCCGATACCACTTTAGTATGGAAATTGGCGGCCGTGGCCATCGTCGTTATGACTCTTCCTAACTTATTTGGCATCATGTTGCTGCGCAAAGAGATGAAACAGTCAGTAGATGACTACTGGGTTAAATTCAAAAAAGACAACGAGAAATAAAACACGTACAATAAAAGGCGCCGCAAGGCGCTTTTTTTATGCGTAGTATGGAGAGATGTATGGCGATTACTCGTTGCCCCAAATGTGCAAAATCAATTTCAGACAAACATAAGCAGTGTCCGCATTGCGGTAGTAATATTTCAGAGCTTAACGACGAGCAAGTTTTGCAGCTGCAACGTGAGCAGCGGATTAAAAAACGCCAGATGTTTATGAATCACTCTTTTTTGGCGCTAATCTTATTTTTAGGTGGCTTTTTCTGTTTATACTTTTTACAACCGCAAGAAGAATCCCTGCAGTGGTACGCCTACACAATCGCAATTGGAGTAGGGTGTATTTGGTACCTTATCAATCGTATTATTTTAGTATCTCTAAAAAAGAAAAAATGACATGAATATCGACAATCTTGTACAAAACATTACTCCCGAATTATTTGAACGCTTACAGTACGGTGCTGCAACAGGTAAGTGGCCTGATGGCACGGTGTTATCAGACGAGCAAAAGCAACAAACTGTGCAATTAGTTATGCTGTACCAAGCTAAAGTGGCTCAATCAAACGAGCAGTTTACCATTGGTGCAAATGGCGAAATGATCCAAAAAACAAAAGCACAACTACAAAAAGAATTTAAATCAGACAACGAAATAGCTAGGTTTAGTGAACATGATCTTTAAACACCTTTTTACACCAAAATGGAAACACCCAAAACAGCAAGTTCGTCTAGAAGCAATTGAAAACCTAGATGTACAGCGCGATGCTACAATTTTAAATACACTAGCCCTTGAAGATAATTCGGCTGAAATTCGTCGTAAAGCACTGCAAAAAGTGAACGACTTAGCGCTGTGGTGGAAAGCATATAAACAAGATCAAGCGCTAAAAGATGTTGCTGAACAACAAATCTCTAATGCAGTATTAAGCGACGAAAGCGCACTGTCTTCACATATTAAAACTGAATACATTGAGCGTTTTGCGCCAGTTAAAACACTTGAAAAACTAGCATTTGCTGAAAAAGAGCTTCAAGTACGCGTTAAGCTTTTAAAGCGTTTGGCTAACCCTAAACTTATCGAAAAAGCCTTTAAAGAAGGCAGCGAAGAGTTACAAGCTCATTTAGTAGAGCTTGTTATTACGCATCAACTTACAAAGCCTTTATTAAAACACGCTAAAGGCAGCGCTAAGCAGAGCTTAGAAACACATATAGAAAATGAACGTTTGGCAATAGAAATGCCAGCGCAAGTAGAGGCTTCTACACGTGTAATTTTAGCGAAGTTAAATGCACTTCGTGATAAAACAGACTACGCAATCGTTAATCCTCAATCGAGTGATTTAATGGCGCAGTGGCAAGCTCTAGAGCTTAAATGGTTAAGTGCCGATCATGTTAAAACACTTGATGCTAAGTACATTACTATTACCGACAAGCTTGATGCACATATTGCAGTACTTAAAGAGCAACATGCTAAAGAGCAAGAAAAACTAGCTTTACAACAACGTCAGTTACTTGCGCTTGCTACTCTTGAGGCTTTAAGTGAAGAGATTGAAAATGCATTACAGCTCGGACTAGAAACGCCTGAGCAAATTCAACAAGATTGGTTAGATGCAAAAGTAGCTCAAGCTAAGCAATCGCTAAGCGATTCACAACTTGCTAATAACGAGCAATCTAAACAAGTAATTAATAAGCTAGAAAAATTATTTATTCAAGTTGCTAAGCTACCAGAGCTTACAAGTGCAATTAAAGAGTATAAATTAGCCTATGCGGTACTGTGTGACATACAGCCGGCTGAGCAATTAAGTGATTACGATGACTCTTTAAATACCTTTAATATCGCGTTTAAAGCTGCTCGCAGCCATTTGAATACACTTGATGGGTCACTTGCACAAAACTTTAAAACACAGCTAAATGCTAACAAAAAGCAATTTTTAGCTGCTATGAGTGAGTTAACTAAGCCACTTGAGAAAAATCAAAGCCAAGCAAAACGTAAAGCACGCGATGTAAAGCGCCTAATTGAAGAAGGCCGTTTTAATGTAGCATTTGGTGTTTTTAAAGGCTTTGAAGAGCTATTTAATACACTAACTGCACATTATCAACAGCCATTAGTAAATATTAAAGCAGAACTTGAAGCGCAACTTGCAGATGCTAAAGATTGGCAAAAATATGCAGCAGCGCCAAAGCGTGAAGCACTACTTGAAGAAGTAACGGCTTTAGTTGGCGAAGAGTGTACCGATCCGCAACAGCGCGCTGATCAAGTTAAAACTTTACGTAAACGTTGGAACGAGCTAGGGCGCCTTGATACTGAGCAAGAAAAGCAACAAGGCGAGCAGTTTGATGACAAAATTGAACAATTATTTGCGCCTTGTCGTAGCTACTTTGCAGAGCAAGAAGTAGCGAGAGAAGCCGCTAAAACCCAACGTGAAACTATAATTGCTGATATGAGCGCTTTACTTTCAGAGCCTTGCACTGACGATGGCTTTGACTGGAAGCAATATGAGAGCCAATACAATCGCTTAAACAAAGCATGGCGCAGTGTAGGTAAAGTTGACCCTAAAACATACCGCGTATTAAACGATCGTTACAAAAAAGAGCAACAGCAAGTACTTGCAACACTTAATGCGTTTCATAAAGCAAATGCAGCTCAAAAAAATGAACTCGTTGAAAAAGCACAGCAACTATCACAAAGCGATGATCTTGCAAGTGCATGCCAAGAGCTAAAACAGCTTCAACAGCAATGGCAAACAATAGGCTTTGCAGGCTTAAAAGCTGAAAACGCACTGTGGCAAAAGTTTCGTCAATTTAATGATGACACCTTTACGAAACGAAGCAGCGAATTTGAAGAGCAAAAACTTGCTCAAAACGAAAGCGATAAACAAGCTGCAGTTGAACTGACCGAACTTGAAGATGCACTTGATAATGTGAATCAAAAAGCGCAATTGCATGACCTAGAAACTAAGGTAAAAGGCTACGCTCAATACAAATCACTTACAGGTAAAGTAAACAGCCTACTTGAAGCGATAGAGCACAAGTTAGCATTGCTTAATAGCCAAGCAGAACAAGCTAATTTAGATGCACTATTTAGCGCCATTGAAAATAACGATGTATTGCCAAGCCAATACCAAACATCGTTAATAACATCACTGAGCCGTGAACAATTACTCACTAGAATGGAAATTTTAGCCAACGTGAGCTCAGAAAATGCATCGCTTAGAATGGCTGAACAAGTTGCAATGCTAGATGATAAACACCGTGGTGAACATGCTGATTTAAACTATTATTTAAAGCAGTTGTTAGCGCTCAGTAAGGGTTCAGTTGAGCCTGAGACACTAGCTAAAATTAAAACAATTTTTACAGCATAATAATGTAATACACCTGTACCAAATACAGGTAATGCATTGTAAAAGCCGCTGTTAAAGCCGCTGTTAAAGCGGCTTTTTTATAATTAAAATTAATATAAGGGATCCTCATGAGAGTATTACTACTGATTGCAACAACACTATTTTTGGCGGCATGTAACACAACCCAAGGTGTATCTGTTTACTCGTTCACTAACGCAGAAGTTGAAACCGTATTGGGTAAGCAATTACCAAAGCTAAGCGAAAAAGTGAGTTTAATGGGGTTGCCAGTTCAGTTTGATGTGAACGATTTAAGTGTAAACATTGGCCCAGATAACCGCGATGTCGTTGTATTAGGCGCTGACTCAAGCGCTGAAATTAACGCTTTTGCACTAAAATACCCTGTGCGTTTAAAGCTGCAGATTGAAGGCAGCCCATTTTACGATAGTGAGAAAAAAGCGGTGTTTTTACGAAATGTAAAGCTACTTGATTCAAGTGTAGACGCCGGTGGCTTTAAAGGTAACTTAGGTGCGCTTGATAGCCAAGCTATGGAAGCAATTAACGCCTTTTTAGCGGTTAACCCTGTTTATTCGTTAAATATGGACGACCCTAAAATAATGTTACTGAGTAAATTACCTCTTGATATGAAAGTGGCTGAGGGTGCAATTAAGTTAGTACCTCGTCTTTAAGTAGATCTAGCGCGGCGCCATTTACGTATTATTTAGACTTACTTTATTAGGCTCTAAATTATGGCAGTACCGCGCAGTATTCCTACCTCACGACTCTCTCGATTTGCAAAGCTAGGCTCTTTAGCCAGTGGCGTTGCCGCCAATATATTAATAGACGGTACTAAAAGTGCTTTAAGTGGTAATGGCTGGGATAACAAAAGTTTACTGCTACAGCCTAAAAATATTGAAAAACTAGCCACTGAGCTTGCGCATCTTAGAGGTGCTGCAATGAAGCTTGGGCAATTACTCTCAATGGATGCTGGTGAGCTACTAAGCCCTGAACTTACAAAGCTATTAGCACTACTTCGATCAGATGCTAACCCTATGCCCCATAAACAGTTAATTGCAGTGTTAAAGCAGCAGTGGGGGAATAATTGGCTTGAGAGATTTTCACATATTGAGTTAAGGCCTTTTGCTGCAGCCTCAATTGGACAAGTGCATTTAGCGTACCAAGAAAATGGTGAAAAACTGGCTATAAAAATTCAGTACCCAGGTATCGCAAAAAGTGTAGAAAGTGACGTAGATAATGTTATTTCACTTTTAAATATAGCGCGCTTAATTCCTAAAGAGCTGGATATAAAACCGCTGGTAAGTGAGGCTAAAGCACAATTACTCGCAGAGGCTGATTATGCTTTAGAAGCGCATTTTATTACAAAGTATCACTATCTTTTATCTGAAGATAAACGCTTTATCGTTCCTAAAGCATACACCGAGCACAATACTAAACAAATTTTGGCAATGCAGTATGTAAAAGCCTCTCCTATTGAAGCACTCAATGATTTAGCACAAAATGAGCAAAATCAGGTGGCTGCGGCACTTGTTGATTTATTTTTTAAAGAAATGTTTGAGTTTAAGCTTATTCAAACTGATCCAAACTTTGCCAATTTTCATTACCAACGCGAGAGCAAAAAAATAGTGCTATTTGATTTTGGCGCCACGCGAGAAATATCCATGCAATTAAGTCAAGCTTACCTATCTTTGTTTAAAGCTGGGAGTGAAAACAACAGAGAGGGGGTGTTAGCTGCTGCAACTCAAATAGGTTACTTTGAAGATGGTATTGTAGATAGTTATAAAAATCATGTAATTGACTTATTTTTAATGGCGTGTGAGCCGTTAAGAGTCGATGGTTATTTTGACTTTAAAAACAGCACGTTGGCTAACAATATTAAAAATGCAGGGCTTGAGCTGAGCGCTCAATCGCAGCAATGGCACACCCCACCTGTCGATGCGCTTTTTATTCATCGTAAATTAGCTGGGCTTTATTTAATAGCAGCCAAGTTGAATGCAAAAATAAATATTAAAGCGTTATTTAAGCCTTATATTTAATTGCTTACTATTTAACTGAACAATACACTGGTTTATGGCATAATGCTCGCGATATTTCGCGAGGTTACTGCAATGATAAAACAATTTTTAAACGACCCTAAACTATTACTTAATGCGGTAGGTGAGGGGATTTATGGTTTTGACTTATCCGGTAATGCTGTATTTGTAAATCCTGCAGCTGAGCGCATGACCGGTTGGAAAGCCGATGAATTGCTTGGTAAAAAAATACACCAATACCATCACCACAGCCACGCAGACGGCACACCTTATCCTGCAGACGAGTGCCAGATATATTGCACTATGTTTGATGGCAAACGTCGCGAAATCAAAAATGAAGTATTTTGGCGAAAAGACGGTAGCTCATTTGCTGTAGAGTACACATCAACGCCTGTTTATCGTAATGACCAGCTAATCGGTGCTGTAGCGGTATTTCGAGATATATCGGCGCAGCAGCGTACACAAAACGAGTTACATAATGCACTTGCTCAGGTTAAACATTTAAGCGAGCAGCTTAAAGATGAAAACAGTTATTTAATTGCTGAGCTTAATGAGGACTGGCAAGACTCAGGGTTAGTTGGGCAAAGCCATATTTTTCAAACCATGCTTGAACAAATAAAGCTAGTAAGCGAGACCGACAGTACCGTATTAATACTTGGCGAAAATGGCACAGGCAAAGAATTAGTCGCACGTAACCTGCACCGTTTAAGTAAGCGTAATAATCAAGCCTTCATAAAAGTAAATTGTGCTGCGTTTACGCCTAGTTTATTAGAGTCGGAGCTATTTGGGCACGAAAAGGGCGCTTTTACAGGCGCTAGCGAACGCCGCAAAGGCCGCTTTGAACTAGCTAATAAAGGCACATTATTTTTAGACGAAATTGCAGAGCTGCCATTAGAAGCGCAAAGTAAATTGTTAAGAGTGTTACAAGAGCAAGAGTTTGAACGCGTTGGCGGCAGCACAACACTTAAAGTAAACATTAGGGTAATAGCGGCAACTAACCGTGATTTATGGCAAATGGTGCAAAAGGGCAGTTTTAGGATCGATTTATATTACCGGCTCAATGTATTTCCTATTACAGTGCCTGCGCTTAAAGACCGAAAAGAAGACATTCCATATTTATGCACAAATTTAATTACTCAGCTTAACAAGCGTCTTGGAAAACAATTAAGTGGTTTGAGCAAAAAGGCAATTAGCCAATTACAAGCATATGACTGGCCAGGTAATATTCGCGAGTTACAAAATGTACTTGAACGCGAAGCTATTTTATCTAAACACCAGGTACTTAAGTTAACTCAGCCGTTAACACTAAAAGATCAGCACCCAATCAATCCAGCCCTTACCCTCGATGAGGCACAAAAACAACATATTATAAGTGTACTTGAGCTATCGCACTGGCAAATATCGGGCGATAAAGGCGCTGCTGCTAAGCTGGGCTTGCCAGAGAGCACCCTAAGATCAAAAATGCGTAAGCTAGGAATTAAAAAGAGTTCGTGATATATCGCGAATTTCGTTTTATTTCGCGAAGTTGTGTTTTTTTAAATTTTAATAGTTGTTTAATATCAATAAGTTAATTTAACTTTCAGGGTGGTCTGAAAGTTGCAAAAGCTTACTTAATACCGTCACTATTAAGTAAGTACTATGAAGTTTGATATTAAAGAAGAAGACATGATCATCAAGCCCTATAAAACAGAAGGGCCTATTTATATTCGCGAGCAAAAAGGTTTTTTTCAGCGAATACGCCGTAATCTAGGTTGGTTGCTTATGCTCACATTTGTAGCTATTCCTTGGTTGCAATATAAAGGTCAGCAAGCTGTTTTACTTGATGTAGCAACTCAAAAATTTACAATCTTTGGCTTAACCTTACTTCCTCAAGACTTTATGATTTTAGCCCTACTATTTATGGTGGGCGCCTTTGCGTTGTTTTTTGTAACTAACTGGTTGGGGAGAGTTTGGTGTGGTTATACTTGCCCGCAAACTATTTGGATGCTGATGTTTTCTTGGGTTGAACAGCGTATAGAGGGCACTCGCAATCAACGTATCAAGCTAGATAAATCAAAATGGACATTGAGCACTTGGCGTAAAAAAATCACTAAGCACACTGCATGGATTGTAATATCGGTGCTAACTGCTACCTCATTTATGGCTTATTTTATACCCGCTAAAAGTTTATACATGGAAATGTTCACTTTTGAGTGGTCAGGCATTACTAGCTTTTGGGTATTTTTATTTGCATTGTGTACTTACGGAAACGCCGGGTTTTTACGTGAAAAAATGTGCACAGTTGCTTGCCCGTATTCTCGTTTTCAATCGGTTATGTTCGATAAAGACACTTTAGTGGTTACTTACGATAGCGCACGAGGCGAAAACCGGGGGCCGCGTAAACGCAAAGCCGATCCTAAAGCGCTTAATTTAGGTGATTGTGTAGACTGTAATTTATGTGTAGAGGTGTGCCCCGCAGGTATAGATATACGCAATGGTTTACAGTATGAGTGCATAAACTGTGGTTTATGTATTGATGCCTGCGACGACACAATGGATAAGTTTGGCTATCAAAAAGGATTAATTAAATACGCTAGCGAAAAGCAAATGGAAGGCAAAAAAACTAATCCATTTAGGTTAAAGCTAGTTGGCTATGGTGCGTTAACTGCTTTATTGATTATCTCAATGTTTGCATGGATGTTACAGCGCACGCCTATCGAGGCTTCAGTACTTCGCGACAGAAACGCGCTTTACAGAGTGAACTACGAAGGCTTGGTAGAAAACCCTTATACGCTAACGATTATTAATAAAACGCAGCAGCCTATGCATTACAGCATTGCTATTGAGGGATTGGCAGGTGCAACACTTACAAGCCCTGAGTTAACACTTGTACAACCGGGTGTAATGAAGAGCGTACCGGTTACCGTTACCGCTGACGGCTACGATATTGAGCGAAAAGTGACTAAACTTAAATTTATAGTAACAGCGCAAGAAGATGCCAGCATCACTATAACCAAAGACAGTCAGTTTTATAAAAACTGATATTAAAAAAATCTTATGTAATTAAAAAATGCCCAAGGACAATATCTCCTTGGGCATTTTTTATGTGCAGTTTTTACTATGCGTTTTCACGTATATATTTAAGTGCGCTTTTAATAACGGCCACTTGCGCCAATATACATTCTTCATCTGTGGCTGTTGGGCTATCTGGGTACACTTCAGTGGTTGTTACGTAGGGTGCATCTGTAAAGCCCATACATAAACCTAAATCGCGTGCCGCGTAGTTAATAACGCCAAATTGCTCTTGGGGTACGCCAATAAGCTGATTATTTTCATCACTTGGCGCAATATGAGTAACCTTTGCTACATCTTTAATAATTACTTTTTGAAATTCAGGTTCAGGTTTATTGGTATCGGCCACTAAATAAAAACCATCAGGTATGTTCCAATTAGTGTTTGTGGTGCCTTCTCGTGCTGCAAGTGCAGGTCTAAATTCGCTGTTATCGCTGTCGGTTGTTTCATGAAGGTCAATATGCGCTATAAGCTCTAAATCAAGAGACTTAACATATGCCATAATAGCAGCCGATTCTGGCGCTGGGCTATTTTCATAAAATGAGCGGTTAGGGTCAATCGCCGCAGGGTTCCAGCGGTTAATTGTTTCGTATCCCCAAGGGCTAATACATGGGGCAACAATAATATTAAACTGCTCTGAATATTGCAGAGCCGATGTTTTAGCAAATCTAAGTGCGCCATGTACGCCACTGGTTTCGTAGCCGTGCACACCACCGGTGATTAAAATAGTCGGTTTGTTTTTATCTAACTGAGGTGTTTTTAGCACATATAAAGGGTAGGTACCCGCAGCGTAATTAAGCTCGCCGTATTGCTCAACAGTTAATGAATTTTTTAGCTCGTTAATTAAAGACACAACGTCATTTTGGTAGCTGCGTTTAATGCTTTGGCTTTTAAACCACTGGCCTTTATCGTTGTTATTCCATTTAGTGCCAGGTGTGCCAATAGGATAGGTGCTATGAGTCATAATTAACCTTTATATAGTACTAATGCGCTTGCTGTTTATAAAAAAGGCAGAGGCAACTAGTAAATTACTTAATAAAGGCATAGCTTAACGCTGAGTAAAATAGCGTGCAAATTAAAACGTTAAAGTCATGTTTTTAATAGCACGAGACTGCTGAGCTTTAATGTAGCTTTGATCTGTAAACTCATCAGCAATATTACCAAAGCGCTCTCGTATAACGCTAAGCGTTAAATTACACGACTTACTGTGGTCTATCTGTGTGTTTTTAAACATATCAAGGTTTTCAAGGGGGATTTCAATGTGTGACGAGGAAAGCTCTAGGGTGCCTGATTGAATAAGCGAGTCGTTGCTTAACGTTATACAGCTACTAGTTAGCTCTACATAGCTTGTACTATTAGGATCTGTTCCATCAAGCTGTAAAGTTAACGTACTATCAATCTTAAATGGTTGTTCATTGCTTGGGGTTAAAATAATAAAGTTTAGTGGTAGCTCTACGTTTGAGCTGGCACTTATGCCATTACTACGCCCAAATATTATATCAAATAGTTGATTATCGTCAGTTGCGTTTATATAAGCTTGGTAGTCAACATCTAAAAAATCGGTATCTTTTTTAAGTGTTACAACGCTACTATTAACAACAGCTTGCAGCGTATCAGTGTCACTTAAAACAACGTTAGAGCCACTGATATCATTCACGTTTAGCTCGGCGTTAACGCGCGTTATACTTCCATCAGACACTAATTTAAATCCAGCCCAAATATCTTTTGTTTCTACTAGGTCTGATTCAGTTTCTGAATTACAGGCACATAAAGCTAAAATTAATGCTGCCGACATAACGCATTTTTTAAACATAATTAGCTCCTTTAATAGTATTTGCCTGTAAACGTAACAGTGGGTTAATTAACTGTAATGTAATTGTAAGTTTGCATTGTTACACATAGAACGCTCAGTAAATGTTTAAATTTGTTAATGCTTGTAATGAAAAGTTTAAATAATAGATCTAAATATAAGTTTGGCGTTTAATTAACATACTAAAACCTATTTTATTACGCTAAATGTATTACAAAAGAGTATGTTACAATTAAATCAAAGCATGTTTTGATATTGAGTATTATGGCGCAGTATATTGCTACTCCAAGTTGGCTAGGCCGTTTTTTTACCCGCATTAAACACGTAAGCATTGAGCAAACAGAGCTTGTAGTGCACTTTAAAAATGCGCAAACACAGCGTTTTTTAATTAAAGACTTCTATAATTTTGCCGCACTAAATAACCACGTGTTTAGTGCTAAAATAATCCTAAGCGATGATCGCAACACATCCATTAGCTTTTTAAATAAAGCGCAAGCTCACGCATTAAGTTACACAATTAACAACCAGTTTTCGCAACTGCTTGAGCAAAAGGTTAACAACGCTAAAGCAGTATTAAAGCGTTATGCTTTAGATGAATTTTTACGTGATAGTTCCCTAAAAACACTTAAAAATAATGTATTTTTGCTAGGTAGCCATTACAACAAAAGTAAAAGTACATGGCTTGAGCATTTATCCCCCGCCAGTATTAAATTTTTAAATATACTTAGTAGCACGCCCGATAATGCTCAAGCAGTGGTATTACTGCGCCAAAAATATGAGCAAAAACAACTAGCTCTTAAAAATGATTTTTTTAATAAAATAGAATCAAACCCACTCACTATAGAGCAGCGTTTAGCAGTAATACGCGATAATGATAAAAACTTAGTGTTAGCCGCTGCGGGTACAGGTAAAACATCTGTCATGGTGGCAAAAGCATTAAATTTAATAACCAGTGACATTGCAAAGCCTGAACAAATTTTAGTGTTAGCGTATAACAAAAGTGCTGCTAACGAGCTTAAAGAGCGCTTTATTAACCGCGCGGTACAGGCTAAATTACCATGCAAAACACCGACAATTTTAACGTTTCATGCTTTGGGTCTAAAGTTATTACAAAGTGCAAAAAAACCGGTTGAACTGTCAAAATTTGCCACCGATCCAATATTATTAAATAGTTGGCTTACCCAGTGGGTAAGCAAAAAACTACAAGCAGACCCTAAATTTTTAAAAACATTTGTAGATTTGCTGCACGAGCCTATAGATATATTTAGCTTTAATAATAATGCAGAGTATGAGCGATACGTGCGCGACAATGAATATCGCAGCTTAGCGGGTCATAAAGTGAAAGGTTACCAAGAGCTGTTAATTTCAAATTGGTTGCATTTACACTCAGTACCGCATAGTTATGAAGCGACTTATCAGCCTATTTATACTGAGCAGTTGCAAAGCAAATACCAACCAGATTTTTACATTCCTCAATACAATTTATATTTAGAGCATTTTGGAATAGATAGACGTGGTAATACGCGTGCCGACATAGATAAAAAACACTATAACGAGCAAATAGCGTTTAAACGTAAACTACATAAGCAAAACGGTACTACGTTGCTTGAAACCTTTCACTATAACTGGCTTGAGGGAAAGCTTGAACAAACCTTAGCTAAACAACTAAAACAACATAATGTTGAGCTTGTGCCTTTGAGTAGTGACGAAATATTTCATACTTTAAATAACTCTGGGCAATTACAACAAGGGGTTGATAAATACATAAAATGTTTGCAAGCCATTAGGGTAGAGCAATTATCTCACCAGCAAATAGAGCAGCGAATAAAGCAAAGCGCTATTAAAAACTATAAGCAATATGCAGCCTTGTTGATGCAAATTCACGATGCGTATATAAATGAACTAAGCCTTCACAATAGTATTGATTTTGACGATATGATTATTCAAGCAACTAGGGCTGTAAAAAATGGGGATTTTAAAGTTCCATGGAGCCATATTTTAGTTGATGAGTTCCAGGATATATCAAGCGCGCGTATGGCGTTTTTAAACGCAATTATTAAACACGGCAATGGGATACGCTTTACTGCTGTGGGTGATGACTGGCAGGCTATTTATAGGTTCTCGGGTGGTAATTTGGCGCTAACCACACAATTTAACGAGCTTGTAGGTAGCCACTCACTAACTATGCTACAAAAAACATTTAGGTATAACAACAGCATAGGTGATGTGGCAGGGCGCTTTGTAATGCAAAATCCTGAGCAATATAAAAAACACATCATTACCCATACTCAGGTAACAGCACCACAAGTTATTTTACTCGACGATT
Source organism: Pseudoalteromonas carrageenovora IAM 12662 (assembly GCF_900239935.1). Taxonomy (NCBI): domain Bacteria; kingdom Pseudomonadati; phylum Pseudomonadota; class Gammaproteobacteria; order Alteromonadales; family Pseudoalteromonadaceae; genus Pseudoalteromonas; species Pseudoalteromonas carrageenovora. The sequence continues at coordinate 2,233,599 of NZ_LT965928.1, read as the reverse complement.
TATACCAAGGAATTAAATCAATCGAGATAAAAGTACAGCAAACAATAAGTACCATTGAAAAAAATGATGCCTCGGCCAGTATTGCCATACTTAGCCGATACCGATACATGCTAAATGGTGTTCAACAGCATTTAAAAGGTAAAAAACGCACTAACCCACTTTATTTTTGGACATTACACAGCGCAAAGGGGCTTGAAGCCGATTACTGTATTATCATTGGTTTTGAGCAAGGTAAATTAGGGTTTCCAAGTGATAGCCAAGACAATTTGCTGGTGGATACTTTACTACCAAAGCAAGATAGCTTTACCCATTCTCAAGAGCGCCGTTTACTTTATGTAGGTATTACGCGTGCAAAGCATAAAAGTTATTTAATTGCCGACCCTTACGCTTGCTCAGCGTTTATAAAAGAATTAATAAATGATGATTACCCCATACATTTAGCATCTGATCTTTTTAAAAAGTCGCAATTACAGCAAAGGCAATGCATAACGTGTAGTGATGGATTAATTAGACCTAAATCGGGCAAATACGGCGACTACTTTAGCTGCACTAATACTCAGCTGTGTAAAACAAAACTTAGGGTATGTAAAAGCTGTAGAAGTCCATCGGTTGATAAAGCCACATATTCGCAGTGTACAAACCAAGAGTGCCGAGCACGCCAACCTATTTGTGAAAAATGCGGACGCGAAATGCGTTTACGTCAGTCTAAGCATGGTGAGTTTTTAGGGTGTAGTGGATACGCATTAAAAGAGCACAACTGTAAAAACACCCGAAAAGTAAAAAACAACGTAATTTCTAATTAATCGAACATAATACAACTCATTTGTTTGATTTTAACAAATTTAAAATGTTTAATTAACTATCGAGCTTTTACTTTTTATTAATTATGCATTTTCTTAATAAGTACTTTTTGCTGTCCGATCACCACACCCATAACAATGAGGTGGCTCACTGGCGGGTTAGCGCACTTCGTATTATTTCCTCCTTAGTGATGTTGTTATGCTTTGGCGTAGCATGGCATACATTCGCTACGGCTGTAGAGCTTGATTTACTTTATATAGTAGTACTTACCTTTAGCTTTTTAACAATTTCTGCTGGCTTAGTCTTGGCCAGCAAGCGCTTTTACAAACAAAGTGCGCATGCTTTGCTAGCTGCTATTGTAATTGCCAGTATCTGTATGAACTTATTTTTAACTGACTTAGAGCTCGCTAAAGTGGGCTCTATGTATATGTATTCCTGCCCCATAATTGCACTTATGTTACTTGGTAACCGAACGGCCACATTTTACGCTGTACTAAATATAGTGCCGTTTTATATGATCATTAATAATATAGACCTATCAAACGTTACGGGTATAGCTCAGCAGCTCCCAAGCGCAAATCTATATATAACTGGGCTCATATTCTTATTTTTTAATATATGTATTCCACTGGCAGTGGCTAGAACAATCGTCGCTGCAAAGCGATTAAATAAATCGATGAGTGTGGCTAATTCACTATTAATAGATAAAAATGAGTTATACAAGACATTTTTTACAGAGTCAGATAAAGCTAAAATTATTGTAGATGAACATTTTAATATTACCGATGCCAACAAGTGCGCCAACAAATTATTTGCTGTCAATAAAAAGCAGATAAGTAAGGGCATTGATATAACGTCGTTAGTTCCTGAGCTAAACGTTAAAACAAATAATATGAGTCAGGTCATACAGCATAAAAGACGATTTTTAAGGGCTAATTATTTAGTAGCTATGAATAAAAATTATCGGGTTTATGAATTTTACGACTGCACTCAAGAGCAAATAATTAAGCAAAATTTAGCCAATATAGAGCAAGAAAACAAACGGCTAAAATACCGAAACTCACAAACAAAACTCCCTAATAAGCATTGGTTTGAGATGCAATGTGAGCGCTTAATTACTAAATATCAACGCGGTTTTTATATTGTTGTTGCACAAACAGCTAATAGTGAATATTTAAAATTAAAACTCGCACAGCAAGACTCTCAAGCACTTTTAATTAATGCATACAAACGCTTGAAAATAATGCCAGATGGGCCTTTTTTATGCGCACATATTGGCGCTGGTAAGCTTGCTTTTATAATTGGCACTCAATCACATGATGAGTTAAAAACTAAAATTTTGCCAACCATAAAGCATGCGCTCGATGAAACGTACAAACTTAATAATGCGCGCTGCCAGCAAAATTTTATGTTTGGTTATGCGCATTACCCACAGCATGGGCAAAATAGTGCAGAGGTACTTACTAATGCAAGTAGTGCACTTAAACACGCTACTAAAAGCGAACCTTTATGTGGCTATGATGAAAAGCTTTCACAGGCATTTTTAGAAAAGTATGAAATTTCAATGCTCCTCGACGAAGCACTTTTGCAAGGTGACTTGAGCGTACATTATCAGCCTAAAGTAACTGCAAGTGGTGAGTGTATTGGTTTAGAGGCACTTGCTCGGTGGGATAGCCCTATACTTGGTGTTGTATCGCCAAGCGTGTTTATTCCAATAGCGGAAGAGTACGCAATGGTTAGCCGGTTAACTGATTTGATAATTCAAAAAGTATGCTCACAAATAGCCGATTGGAGTCAAAAAGGGCTACCAACTGTACCAGTGGCAATTAATATTTCACTGCTTGATTTTAGCCAAGCTGACTTTATGTCTAAGCTAGTAAAATACTTAGCTGATTTTAATATTAAGCCTCATCAAATAGAGTTAGAGCTGACAGAAACATCATTAGAGGCAAATCAGGCGCACTCATTAGAACTTATACATACGCTGCAGTCGTGGGGTTTTATTATTTCAGTGGATGATTTTGGTGTTGGTTATTCTAATATAGCGCGTCTTGCTGAGTACCCAATAAACAAGTTAAAACTAGACCGTTCTTTAATTAGCCAAGTAACCACGTCTACAAGGCAAAAGAGCTTAGTAAAAGCGGTGCACGTTATGTGTGAAGAGCTTGATATTAAATGTGTTGCTGAGGGCGTAGAAACACCAGAGCAAGTAACCGTAATGGCGCAAATGGGGTGTAAAGAATTTCAGGGTTTTTACTTTGCTAAACCGATGCCTGCTAAAAGATTAGAGGCGCATATTAGTCGCAAAGGGTTAGTGTTTAGCCATGTTAAATCCAAAGAGCTAAACACCGTTTAATAAAAGCTTTATTGAATAGTGTTTAGTATTTAACCTGAGCTGTGGATAATAAATCTATCTCTCGCAGCTATTTTAAGCGCTCACTGTGTTGAATTTACTTGCAATAGACTAGCTATTGACGCGTAAATTCGCCTTGTTTTCACTGAAAATTTCTGGCTAGAGAAAATAATGTTAAATATCATCATGATAAAATACGTTAGTAAATCCCTTAACCAGAGTTCAGGTTATTTAAATGCTTAGTTACAAAATTGCTGAGCATTTACAGTAACATCGCATTTTTGCGCTTTTTTAGCCTGCCAATGTTGTATATCTGATTGTGCGGTACAACCTACATCTTCAATTAAGGCTGAGTTTTTATCACACAAAAGCAATACTACATTATTTTTTTGAACATCAATAATAAGTGTATATCCCTTAAAAGGTGCAAGCTTGCTTAAATCGTTATTTATAGAGGCCATTAACAGAGCATCTGTTGACTCAAATTTTGTATCACTAAATTTTAATGTGCCATCAATTGCAGTGGTTATATCTTTTAATTGTGAGGCTAGGTCGCTCATTAGCTCTGGGCTTTTGTTTTGCGATGAAGTAGTACATCCCATTGCCAACATTAATAATGTGGCTAAAAGTAAGTCTTTCATATTATTAATTCCATGCAGTTAAGTTATTTTGCTCGTCGTAACCTGTGTCTAGATTCCAATTTTTAATAGCCTTTAGATCGGCATCTAAAAATACAGCGTTAGCAATAATACTTATGTAATGCTGAATATTTTTAACCGCAAAATCAAAAATAGCATCGTAATGCATAAGGTTTTTAGGCGTATTTAATTGCTCAATATAAGTTGGGTTTATTTCATCAGGACGGGGGTAAAATAAGCCCATATCGGCAGCAACGTGCCTTGCAAATGCAAACAAGCGGTAGCTTTCTTCTACATTATTAACCACAGTCTGAAAACCTGTATGCCAAGCATTAAAGTTTGGTGCATGCTCATTGTTATAATTAGGGTGAATGCTTGTTAGCGCATACTGCCATATATTTATAATATCTGGGTCAAAATCTCCCGAGGAGTTAGTACACGACCCCATATTATGTTTTATTCGATCGGCGTAGCCAATTTCACCTAAATTTAAGCGTTGCCAAATATAGGCATCTTGATTCATTTCGCAGGTTCTGTGCGCGGTTTTATTTTGCTCATACGGACCTACCTTTAACTCTACAACCGGGTGAATTGTAATATCGGCCGCAACATGGGCCATATAACCGCATAACCATGCAAAACACTTTTCAAATGCCTCGCCGTTTAAAGTTTTACAATACTCAACCATTACTTTTATCAAATCGCCGGTGCGCTCGTAATGCATTAAATCGGCCCATGCATTTTGCGAGGCTTGCGCTAGTGCTAAGTAAGGGTAGTCGGGCGCTACACAGCCAAGCTCAACATAGGCTTGGCGCTGAGTTAAAATTAACTTAGCTTTATTAGGGATTTTCATGTTTATGAGGGAGTTCGTTTCAGTGGCAATATTCGCCGCCGTAATATGGGCAAAAGCACCTGGCATTGTCATATCCTTATGATTTTTTAGAACACTAAGATTAACACAACATACCTAAATGCATTAGAGTGAGGAGGAATTATTAACTAGGCCAGAGTAAAGGTTAACTAAGTTGCTCTATAAGTTGGCCATTTTGGTAAAGTTTAGCAAATTTTCGTTTGTGCTCTTCAAATAAATAGGCTCTAAGGTGTTCTTGCCCGTTATGAATATGCGTTATTTTTGCCGCTATACCTAATGTACTTTGCCTTACGGGCTCTACATCTATTGAAATACTCTCTTTATTGGGCAGCATAAACTCCATGTGCTCAACTTTGTTAAGTTGCTTTCCTTTTCTTAAGGGTTTTAAAAATATACCTGTACTTGATATTGACTCAATTTTAAAACCTTGGCTTTTAATATTTAGCTCACTCCAGCGCCAGCTACGTTGCGTGCCTTTTGTGTCTATAACTTCAGGGGCATTTAGAATTGGGTTTATTACCCCATCGCCATTAATTTTTAACTCTAGCGGAAACCATAATTGATAATGAGCAACCTCAGCAAGTAAGGTTAAGTTGGCGTTACTTAGTAAATGAGCAATGCTTGCAGGTACAGAGCTTTGCATAGTTAACACATGGGAGTTATGTGGGTGTGATTTTTCGCTTGGTTTAAATAACTCAGATAAAAAATTTAGCTCCTCATTAGAAAAGTCCATATTTCACCTTTGTTACAATAAAAAATCTACGGTATGTTAAACAATGTACCTGGTCAATAAATGCACTGTTTAAACTTGTTTAGTCATTGTTTAATGGTTTGTTTTGGTGCTAAATAAATAACTGCAAAGCATGACCGAATCTGTGTAAATAGGTATTTAGCCAAGATTAGCATACTGATAAACTGCACAAATATTATTGGCAATACTTTAGAGACTTTTATGCGCACTTTGTTTTTATTAAATATGCGAACGCGGCTTTTATTTACCATACTCCCTGCTTTTATATCATTAAACACAGCTGCCCAGGAGCTAAGCCAAACACTCATTTTAGCGGGCAGCACACTGAATGCCTGTAACAGCAGCAACGCTAAAAACTGCATAAATAGTCAGCATATTAAAGGTAAACAACATAGCTGGTTTAAAGTAACGGACGCCAAAATAAAACAAATAAATTTAAATTGGCCAACTAATAATACAAACAATAAAAACGCTGCAGTACAGTCATTAGCTAAAGTGCTTAATAAAAGCACTAAGTCGCTCTCAAAAAGTGATTTATTATGGCAGTGGCGCGATATAAATAACGAAGGGCTAAATAGCTTATCAAAGCAAGAGTATAACTTTGTGATAGATATGCTAGAGGAATTTAAAGCTGACAAAGTACAGGTTAACACCGCACTAAATGCTCAAAATAGTACTAACAATATTTTGCAGTTTATATCGGGCAGCTTAAAAGTAAATAACCCCAATCCAAGTATGCTTGTTATTACAGCATCTAGCAAAGACCCATACAGTATGGCTAATCGTTCTACAGCTCTTTTTGATTCAACAAATATCAACACTCAGTGGTTAGCACTTACCCCTGCCTTAGCCAAAGCAATTACAACTAATAGCTGTAATAATTTACCCGCACTTAGGCAAAGCAAAATGGGGGTTTATAACCGAGAGGTGATTTACCCTGAGCAAACAAAAGCTGAAATGGCACTGTGTAAAGGTGGTGTACACGCATTAACTAGCCTTATAAAAAACAGTACAGGCGTTATGTTTAACGATGGCGATGTAAGCCTTACTCGTAAAGTATTATTCGATCAAAACAATAACCCATACCCGTGGACACAAGCACTACAATCTCGCCCTGTAATTGTAGGTGAAGGGGCTGGCAGCTTAGTACAAAGTGCAGCTAAAAGTAATTTAAATACTGCAATTGTTACAGGCGGCTCAAGCATTGGGGCGCTACGAGGTGATAAAGCCACTAAGCAGCAACGGCTTACATATACAGCAGCTGGTGGCCTTGGTAGTTTTAATTATGGCCTGCTCGATAGCCAATTTAGCGAGCAAAACAGAACGCTTAGACTTGCAACATTGTTAAGCAAAACAAGCACAAAAACCAAAAGTGATGAGCAATTACAGCAAGGCTTTGGTATTGATGAAAATACCGCTTTGGTGGTAATAAATCACCCGGGAATAATTTAATTACCGTATTAGGCAGTGGTGGAGTGGTGCACTTAACAGCAAATACCCAAGATAAAACGCAAGGCGCTAAAACGCTTTACAACTATTCTTATTGGCCAGCTGGTAGCGTAATAGATATTAAAAATAACAAATTTAGCTTAAGTGAGCGGACTGTAAATCAAGCACTGCCAAGTATAAAAATTCCTCCGCTGCCAGTGCAGCGTTTTGGCGATATTTTGTATGGCTCAAAATTACGCTCACTCACTCAGGCAATGTGTTTAAGCCAAGAGCAAAGTACTGTAGCCCAACAAGATGAGTTTTTAATTGGTTTTAGTATCACTGAAAATACAAGCTATCACCGCGTGAATGCAAAAGAATTTGGTTGTGCAATAAGTAATTTAAATTTAGCACTTAGCACGTTTTAAAAAATACAGGCGCTGCATTCTATGTAAAGGGTTTAAGTTTGCTTAAGTGCCCTATAAAATATGGTTATATTAAACTATATGCTTATCGCTTTAATAAGCACGACTAACAAAGAGCTTTTATGAATAACGAAAACGACATTATAGATAACTTAGCAGACCTTGAAGTTTTTTTACTCGCTGTAGAAAATGGCGGCTTAGGTTTAACAGGTGTTGCAGGCGTAGGAATGGCTACTAACAATAAAGACGGCAGCCACTTTGTTGCGGTATTTGACGACCGCCAGCAGCTATTACTAGCGCGTGGTATTACTACAGAAGTGTTTGAAAATGGCAAAGACATAGTTCGAAATGGGGTAGGGCGTAAGCACTAAACTCGTTATTAATTTTAAAGCACTTAAGGCGCTTTTTTTATGTATTGCTGGGCTTTATAAGATAGCTTTTAATTTAGTCATAACTTTATAAAGAGCAATTTAAGGTATGACGGCATTGAATATAAAAAATTGGAATGATTACTCTGAGGAACTAATGGTCGGTATGGAGAGATTCGAACTCTCGACCCCTGCCACCCCATGACAGTGCGCTACCAAGCTGCGCCACATACCGAACGTTGTTTGCAATAGTACGTATATTTTTTTAAAAATCAATAAGTGTTTGTTTGTTTGCGTGTTTATTGCGCAAAAGAGCGTGTAGCCGCAATTGCGCAAGGTTAGTTATTAGTCTTTATTTAACCATTGTTTGATCGACTCATACATCTCATCACGTATTAACGGCTGCGCTTTTTTGTTAGGGTGTAATCCGTCGTTTTGCATTAAATCGCTTTGTCCTGCAATATTTAATACAAAAAAATCCATAAGGTAAGCGTTTGTATTTTCACTTACTTGTGTAAAACTGTCGGTGAACATTTTACTGTAGCGTGGACCGTAATTTGGGGGAATGTAAATTTCCATTAAGGCGGTCATCGCATTGGCAGCTTGGCTTTTTTCGATAAGCGAAGTTAAGTTAGCTTGCATTTTATTAACCGGAAAACCACGTAAGCCGTCGTTAGCACCAAGCTCTATAAGTACATGAGTAGGCTCGTATTGCTCAAGTAAAGCATCGAGGCGGCGCAGAGCTCCACCGGAAGTTTCGCCACTAATACTGGCATTTATTAATTCGATATTACTTTGCTCTGCATCGTATTTATCTTGTAACAATTTGACCCAGCCTTGTTCTTGTTTAAGTCCGTAGGCTGCGCTTAAACTGTCACCGAGTATTAAAATCGTGTTGTCGGCTGCTGCGCTCAGTGGCTTGGTAACTAAAAATAAAATGAATACAAAACGTAGGATTGAATGAGTCATATGTCAGCGCTTTCTCAATTAAATATAATTCAAGTAAATGGTTTGTCTAAAGTGGTCTCTACCTTTGAAGGCGAGCTGCCCATCCTCAGCGACATCAGCTTTAATGTCAAGCATGGCGAGTCGGTTGCGGTTGTTGGTACGTCGGGTTCTGGTAAATCTACGTTGCTTAGTTTATTAGCCGGGCTTGATACAGCAAGCAGCGGTGAAATATTTTTAGACGGTGCACCGCTTCATAATTTAGACGAAGAGCAGCGCGCAGCACTTAGAGCGGAAAAAGTGGGCTTTGTTTTTCAATCTTTTATGTTGGTGCAAAGTTTAACCGCGCTTGAAAACGTTATGCTGCCGGCAGAGCTTGCAGGCGAAAGCGATGCAAAAGAGCAAGCGCTTGCGTTACTGGAAAAAGTAGGGCTTAGCCACCGTGTTGATCATTATCCGTCGCAGCTATCTGGTGGTGAGCAGCAGCGTGTAGCAATTGCGCGAGCATTCATTGGCACACCTAAAATTCTTTTTGCTGATGAGCCTTCGGCTAATTTAGATAGTAAAAACGGCAAAATGATTGAATCACTTTTATTTGATTTAAACGCTCAGCACGGCACTACACTTATTTTAGTAACGCACGATGAAGCACTTGCACAAAAGTGTGAACATATTATTCAAATAGAAGCCGGATTACTTGTTAAAAGTGAAGCTGAGGATACTGCAAATGTGGGCTAAGTTAGCGCTTAAATTATTTGCGCGAGAGTTTAGACGTGGCGAGCTTACTGTTATAAGCGCAGCAATTGCGCTTGCTGTATTAACAGTGCTTACGCTTTCTATGGTTACTGAGCGAATAGCACAAAGTATTGCACAAAAAAGTAGTGCGTTTATAGCCGCCGACCGTGTACTTGCAAGTGCTCATACACTCGATACTGCTTTTATTACTAAAGCAAAAGAGCAAAACCTGCAAACAGCACAAATGGTTTATTTTGATACCATGCTTTTTGCAAACGACGAAATGCAGTTTAGCTCAGTAAAAGCGGCTTCAAACGAATACCCGTTAAAAGGGCAACTAAAAATTAAAGACAGCCTAATGGGTGAAACCGTTATTGCCCAGGGTGGGCCTGCACCTGGCAATGTGTGGTTAAGTGAGTCAGTTTTTTATAGCTTAAATATTGATATAGGCGCACAAGTAGAGCTAGGGGCAGCCCTATTTAATGTTGAAAAAGTAATTGTTGAAGAGCCTGATGCGCCATTCAATGTGTTTTCGAGTAGTCGTCGTGTATTAATAAACATTGCTGATGTGCCAAAAACAGAGGTTATTCAGCCTGGTAGCCGTGTTTATTACCGCCAGCTTTACGCTGGTGATGAAGCCGATATAAATAGCTTTTACGAATGGTTAAAGCCGCAAATGGCTGAAAACCAGCAGTGGTACGGTGTTAAAGACCGCCAATCGCCAATTTCAAATAGCTTAAACCGCGCAGAGAGTTTTTTATTATTAGCCGGTTTACTGGGTATTATTTTAGCCGCAGTAGCAATTGCAGTATCAGCAAAACGGTATTGTGAGCGCCAGTACGACCCCGTAGCGATGATGAAAACGCTAGGAGGAAGCCGTTCAACTATACGTAAAATATACATGCTGCATTTGCTTTTAGTGTGTGCAATGGCAGTGTCTATCGGTTTATTAATTGGTTACGGCTTACAAGAAATCGCAACAAGCTATTTATCAAAGAGTATGGGAATGGAGCTGCCTTTAGGTGGGTTTAAACCGTGGTTAATCGCTATAAGCACAGGCGTAATATGTGCAGTTATGTTTTCTATTAAGCCGTTATTTGATTTATTTGATATTCCGCCGCTTAGAGTACTGCGCCGTAATTTAGGTGATCAGTTAGCAGTAAGCCGAATGCATTTAGGTATGAGTGCGCTAACGGTTTTTTTATTAATGTGGCTTTTTAGTAACAATATAAAAATTACCCTTATTTTATTTGTGTCTACTTTAGCGCTTATTGGTGTATTATTTTTACTGTCTAAACTTATATTTGGCGGTGGGCGTAAACTGGGTTTAAAACCGGGTAACAGCTGGTCTTTGGCTATTGCGTCTATTCAAAAGCGTGCAAACGTAAATGCTGTGCAGCTTATTAGTTTTTCGTTAGCGATTAAATTATTGTTGTTTTTAATTGTACTTAAAAACGACATGATTTCTGATTGGCAATCACAGCTTCCAGCTGATGCGCCTAATGCCTTTTTAGTGAATATTACTCAAAATGAGCTTGAGCCAGTAAATGAATATTTAGCGCAAAATGATATTCAGGTGTCAGACTTTTACCCAACCATTCGTGGGTGTGTAAATGCGGTAAATGGCGAGTTGGTTGCGCGTAAAGTATCGCTGCAAGACAACGAGAAAAAAGACGAAGAAGCTCGCTCGGGTATTGGCCGTGAGCTAAACCTAACTTGGCTTGAAGACGTACCAGCGCAAAACGAAATTATAGAAGGGCAGTGGTTTGGCGAAGGTGCAGTAGGTGAAGCATCGGTTGAGGAGTCAATGTTAGAACGTTTAGACGTTGAAATAGGCGACACCTTAACGTTTTTAATTGGTGCGCAGTCGTTTGACGCTAAAATTACCAGTGTCCGCAAAGTAAATTGGGCGACGCTAAAACCTAACTTTTTTATAATTTTAAGCCCCGACGTACTTAAAGACTTTCCGGCGACTTATATTTCATCGGTGCGTATAGAGCCTGAGCAAAAACGAGACTTTAGCCAGCTATTACGTACTTACCCAACAATAACCGCAATTGATGTTGATAACTTTGTTAAACAAATTCAATCAACTATTCAGCAAGTGTCGTTAGCTATTGGGTTTGTACTTGCCATAGTTGTACTGTGTGGTGCGCTAGTGCTTATATCGCAAGTACAGGCAAGTCTAGGTGAGCGTATGCAAGAAATTGTAATTTTGCGAACGCTGGGTGCTAAAGGACGTTTAATTAAAAATGCGACGTTATATGAGTTTTTATTATTGGGTGCTTTAGCGGGTTTTGTTGCAGCACTATTTAGTGATGTAGCGCTTTTAATTGTGCAGCAGCAAATGTTTGACCTAGCAGGTAAATTACACCCCGCTATTTGGCTTATAGGGCCTGTATCGGGTGGTGTATTTGTGGCCGCGCTTGGCTACTTTATGATTGCCCGTAAACTTAAACAAAATACTCAAGGGTTAGTTCGCGCATTAGCGTAAGCTATACTTTGAAACACTAAACGCCCACTTAATTTGTGGGCGTTTTTGTTTTTACTTGTTACTGGTAATTTATACAGTGCTCTGGCATTATTAGCATAATTAAAAAATAACAATAATGGAGCCCTTTTTGGCTATTATTTTAGGGATAGATCCTGGCTCACGATTAACCGGCTATGGTGTTGTGGCGCATCAGGGCGCTAAGTTTACTTACTTAGGCAGTGGCTGCATAAAATTGGCCGATCATCCTTTTCCTATCAGGCTTAAAATGATTTACCAAGGGATCACGCAATTAATTGAGCAATTTTCGCCAGAAACTTTCGCCATCGAAAAAGTATTTATGGCGCACAATCCCGATTCGGCTTTAAAACTAGGCCAAGCCCGAGGAGCCGCTATTGTAGGTGCTTCTATGGCGGATTTACCGGTATTTGAATATTCAGCAAGGCAAATTAAACAAGCCGTGGTGGGTAACGGCGGCGCCGATAAATCGCAAGTACAACATATGGTAAAAAATATTTTAAAATTACCAGGTACGCCTCAGGCTGATGCAGCCGATGCACTTGCTATTGCTATTTGCCATGCTCACTCAGAACAAAATTTAATTAAACTAGCGGGTAGCGCAAGCAAAACCGTTAGAGGACGTTTAAGGAAATAATTATGATTGGCCGCTTAAATGGCATTTTAGTCGAAAAACAACCACCCGAAATTTTATTAGAAGTAAGCGGTGTAGGTTACGAAGTTCAAATGCCAATGACCTGCTTTTATGACTTACCAAACATTGGCGAAAATGCGATTGTTTATACTCATTTTGTAGTGCGCGAAGATGCACAGTTATTATTTGGATTTAATAATAAAACGGAACGTGCACTATTCAGAGAGCTATTAAAAGCTAACGGAGTAGGGCCTAAACTCGGGTTAGCTATATTATCGGGCATGTCGGCTAAGCAATTTGTGAGCTGTGTAAATAACGAAGATGCTACTTCTTTAGTTAAGCTACCTGGTGTTGGTAAAAAAACAGCTGAGCGCCTAGTACTTGAGATGAAAGACCGATTAAAAGATTGGGGCAATGATTTATTTACACCATTTAGCGACAGTGCCGTTATTGAGCCTATGAGTGATGCCACAATTGCTAATAATGCTGCCGATGATGCGGTATCAGCATTGGTTGCACTTGGTTATAAATTGCCACAAGCGCAAAAAGCAGTAAAATCGGTTAGTAAACCAGATATGTCTACTGAGGTTCTTATTAAAGAATCTTTAAAATCAATGTTGTGAGTAACCCATGATTGAAGCGGATCGCTTAATTGACGCGACTGAAAAAACTAACGAAGACACCATCGATCGTGCAATAAGGCCAAAACTGTTAGCCGACTACCGAGGTCAGCCACATGTTAAGCAGCAAATGGAAATATTTATAGAAGCTGCTCGTAGCCGAGGCGAAGCGCTCGATCATTTATTAATATTTGGCCCGCCAGGCTTAGGTAAAACAACGCTTGCGAACATTGTTGCTAATGAGCTTAACGTAAGCATTAAAACAACCTCAGGTCCTGTACTTGAAAAAGCCGGCGACTTAGCTGCGCTGCTTACCAACCTTGAAGAGGGTGATGTACTGTTTATTGATGAAATACACAGGCTAAGCCCACAAGTTGAAGAAATACTCTATCCAGCAATGGAAGATTACCAACTTGATATTATGATAGGTGAAGGCCCAGCTGCGCGTTCTATTAAATTAGATTTACCTGCATTTACGCTTATTGGTGCGACTACGCGAGCAGGATCGCTAACGTCACCGCTTAGAGACCGCTTTGGCATTGTGCAGCGTCTAGAGTTTTACTCAGTAGCCGACTTATCACATATTGTAGGGCGTTCAGCACATTACCTCGATTTAGAAATGTGCGACGACGGCGCAACTGAAATTGCAAAGCGCTCGCGTGGTACGCCACGTATTGCCAACCGTTTACTTCGCCGCGTACGCGACTACACACAAGTAAAGTCAGACGGGACAGTAAATGCAAATGTTGCTGAGCAAGCGCTTGATATGATTGACGTTGATAAAAGCGGCTTTGATTACATGGACCGTAAATATTTACTCGCCATTATAGAGAAGTTTATGGGTGGGCCCGTTGGGCTTGATAACTTAGCAGCCGCCATCGGTGAAGAAAAAGAAACCATTGAAGATGTCATAGAGCCTTTTTTAATTCAGCAAGGCTTTATTCAGCGTACTCCACGCGGGCGAATTGTGTCTGACAATGCTTATCATCATTTTGGTTTACTCCCAAAACAAGATTAAATTAATTTAGTAGCCTGCTATAGTAAATGTAGCGGGCTGCATCCCTTCTTATTTGTAAGTTCTTTATAAACTTACTCAGCTTTCATCCACTTTGTTGCAAATGTAATCAAAAAATTAAAATCAGTTTGTAATTCACTTAACGTTAAGACTGGCGTGGCTATGCTGCGTACCATTAATACCAATCAGCATTAATACTTTATCAATTTAAGAGATTAAACTTAGGCTAACAGTGTTAAAATTTTTAGCTTGTTATCAGCGCGTTTTTATCTCGCAAGGGATAGCTTAATTTTTTTGGTATAAACGTTTAATCGATATGGAAAATCCATATTGAGTAACTACAAATTGTGCTGTTTACAATGAGTACATGCCAAATTGGTCGTAAAATTTAGGCAAAAAAAAGCCCGCATATAATGCGGGCAAACAACAAGTTGAAGGAAGTAATCCAGGGGAACTACGTTTTACTTAATGTTGGTTTTATCCAAAAAGAGTAAAACAATGTAATACGATAAAATATCCTATTACTAAGAACTCGACTTAACGAAAAATCTTTCATTTAGTGCGTCAGCTCGGTATGGGAGAATAATACGTAAGATTGCTTTTTTATTCAAACTAGAAAATTTGCATTTTCAGATTAAAAAAACTAATGCTATGAGTTTTATCGTTGTTTTAAATTTGTGCGTTAATTAATCGTTAATTTTATAAGTAGATGAAAATTATAACTTAAGTAATGTTTTTCATTCTAGCTCAGTATTAGTTTTACTATTACGATTAGGTTGCTCGAAAGTGGTTTTGAGTGTTTATGCGCTAAAATTGAATAAACGGTGCATTTTATGACGTTTAAGGCATATATTTAAGCATTTTAACCGCATTAAAATAATAAACTGGGTTTTATAAAAACCTAATAAAGATACAAAAGCATAATAAAGATGATTTTTAACGTTTTTTGTTGCTTATTCATAGCAATATCGTTGTCAGCTTGAAATGGACTAGATACACTAGATGCAACTTTTGACCGCGTAGACGGTCGTATTTACACAAATGAACCAATTTGCCGTATTTTGAAATTATTTAGGAGTTTAACGTGGGATCAGGGCTTAATTTTTTAGATCTAATTCTAGAAGCCAGTTTGCTTGTTCAGTTAGTGATGTTAGGGCTAGTTGCCATGTCGGTTATGTCGTGGGCGATTATTTTTCAGCGCAAAAAAGCGATATCAGATGCGTTAGCTAATGCTAAAAAGTTTGAACAAAAATTTTGGTCAGGTATTGACCTAAGCAAACTGTACAACGAAATTTCGTCGCGTAGTGGTCAATCTCATGGTATTGAAGCGCTATTTACAGCAGGCTTTAAAGAGTTTGCACGCCATAAAAAGAATACATTTCAAAGCGCAGGCATTGTTATGGAAGGTACGCACCGCTCAATGCGCGTTGCGCTATCTCGCGAGATTGAAAAAATAGAATCAAGTTTATCGTTTTTAGCAACTGTTGGCTCTATTAGTCCATATATAGGCTTATTTGGTACTGTATGGGGTATTATGAATGCCTTTATTGCACTAGGCGAAGTTAAACAAGCAACATTACAAATGGTAGCACCAGGTATTGCTGAAGCATTGATTGCAACTGCAATGGGTTTATTTGCGGCTATTCCGGCAGTTATTGCATACAACCGCTTTTCTAATAAAGTTGAAAAACTAGAATCTCATTACATTAACTTTATGGAAGAGTTTGCAAATATTTTACACCGTCAAGCAGCTACCCAAATAGAGGCTCAAGCGAATGTATCAGCGTAAAAAGCGCCGTCCGGTCGCAGAAATTAATGTAGTACCTTACATTGATGTAATGTTGGTATTGCTAATAATATTTATGGCTACAGCACCCCTTATTACTCATGGTGTGAAAGTTGATTTACCAAAAATGGAAGAGTCGGATTTAGTAGATACTAAAGACACGCCACCAATTATTGCGTCAATTGATTCAGCGGGTAAGTACTATGTAAGTATAGGCACCGATCCTGAAGAGCCAATGGAAGCATTAGATGTAGCTGCCGTTATTAAGTTACAACTAATGAAAAATCCTGATGTGCCGGTAATGATTAAAGGCTCAGGTAAGGTATCGTACCAAGAAGTATTGTTATTAATGGACTTTTTAAAGAATGCTGGCGTACCATCTGTGGGTCTAATGACGGAATCCTTTGAGGGGACACAGTAGTAACATGAATAGTTCTATAATCAAGTCAGTACTTTTACATTTGGGGTTGGGTGGTTTTTTGTGGGCAACTGCAAACATTCATCCACCTGCGCCAAAAGTAATGGAAGTTACACTTAATTCGGCTATTCCAACGCCTGAAAAAGCAGTATCGGCAGTAACGGTTGATCAAAAGCAAGTTGAGCAAAAGATTGCTGAACTTCAAAAGAAAGAAGATGCTAAAAAAAGTGCAGAAGATAAACGTATCCGCGATTTAGAACGTCGAGCGGCTAATGCACGAAAGCAACGTGAAACCGAAGCGCGTAATATTAAAAAATTAGAGCAACAGCGTAAGGCGAAAGAGAAAGAAAAAGCCCAAGCTGAGGCTGAAGCTAAAAAAGCACGTGCAATTGAGCAAAAAGAGCGTGCTAAAGCTAAACAAGCTGAAAAGCAAAAGCAAGAAGCTGAAACTGCAGCTAAAGCCGCAGCCGACAAACGCAAAGCTGAAGAAGAGGCACTTAAAAAAGCAGAAGCAGAGCGTAAAAAACGTGAAGCCGAAGCAAAAGAACGCGCTAAAGAAGCAGAGCGTAAGCGTCAGCAAGCATTGCAAGAGCAAATGTTACAAGAGCAACTTGCCAAAGAGCAGGCGGCCCGTAGTAAAATACGTCAACAGCAAGTAGTAAGTGAAGTTGATAAATACCGTGCTTTAATTATGGCGCGTATACAGCAAAACTTACTTATTGATGAAAAAATGAAAAACCAACAGTGCCGTGTAAATATTCGTTTAGGCTTTAATGGTTTAGTAACGCAAGTTAAATCGTTAGGCGGCGATAAGTTAGTGTGTGAAGCTGCATTGAGAGCCGTGCGCATGGCCGACACATTACCGGTATCTAAAGATAAAGACGTATTCGAACAACTTAAGAATATTAATTTAACAATCAAGCCAGAATTTTAAAGGAATGATATGTTCAACAAAATAAAAATAGCCTGTTTAGTTTTACTGTTTGGGTTTGTAGGTGTTGCTAATGCCGCGCTTGAAATTGTAATAACAGAAGGTGTAGATGGTGCAAGACCCATTGCGATTGTGCCTTTTAAATACCAAGGTGTTGGCCCAATTCCTGAAAAGTTAAGCAATGTTATTGCTGCCGATTTAATGCGCAGTGGTAAATTTAAGCCAGTTAATGTGGCGCAAATGCCTCAGCAACCAAATAAAGATGGCGAAATTGATTACGCCTCGTGGGTTAATAAAGGTGTAGAGGCTATATTAGTAGGTGAAGTAGAGCAGCAAACTGATGGGCGCTACTTAGTACGTTATGAATTAGTAGATGTAATACGCGGCCAAATTACTGGCGGTAATACACAAATGATGAGTAACGGTAAATTAATTAAAAGCCAAGACCATATATTAGAAGCGCGTGAGAGTGTGATTGGTGAAAACGGTTTTCGTCGATACTCACACCGTATAAGTGACGTGATTTACGAAAAGCTAACTGGCGAAAAAGGTGCGTTTTTAACTAAAATTGCCTATGTGATAGTACGTGATGAAGACCCTAAGCCTTATCAGCTTGTGGTTGCTGATTACGACGGTTTTAACGAACAAGTATTACTGCGTTCAAAAGAGCCGTTGATGTCGCCAGCTTGGTCACCAGATGGCACTAAATTAGCTTATGTAACGTTTGAAAACCGTCAAAGCCAAATTTATATTCAAGATATATACACAGGTAAGCGCGAAATTATTGCAAGTTACCGTGGTATTAATGGTGCGCCGCAGTTTTCGCCAGATGGTAAAAAATTATTATTAGTACTTTCTAAAGATAAAACAGGTGCAACCGAAGTTTATTTACTTGACTTGGCTACGCGTAAAGAAACACGCCTTACACGTCATCGTAGTATAGATACTGAACCATCTTGGTATCCAAATGGTCAAGATATTGTGTTTACATCTGAAAGGGGTGGTAATGCCCAGATTTATAAGTTAAATTTAAAAACTGGTAGGTCAAATCGATTGACCTTTGACGGTGACATGAACCTTGCAGGTTCTATAACACCGGACGGTAAAGAATTAGTGATGGTTAACCGTACCAACGGGCAGTACCATCTTGCTAAGAAAGAGCTGGCTACAGGTGCGTTTCAAGTATTAACAAGAACACGCCTAGATGAATCACCGAGCATAGCGCCAAACGGTTCGATGATTATTTATAGCACGCTTCATAATAATAAACAGGTACTCGCGCTGGTATCGATGGACGGCCGCTTTAAAGCACGCTTACCTGTGCTAGACGGACAAGTAAAGGCGCCAGCTTGGTCGCCATATTTACAGTAATATTACTGGTTTACTCAAAATAGGAATCTACTCAATGCAACTTAACAAAATACTTAAAGGCCTGCTAATTGCTGTGCCAGTAATGACACTAGCAGCTTGTAGCTCATCTTCAGATATCGACGAAGGCGCTGCAAATCAATCAAATCAAGGTGTTGTTGAGCAATCAACAAACAACGATACTGTTGAAGTAGCTACAATCTCTCCTGAGCAACAAGCAGAAGAGCAACTTCGTCAAAAGTACGAAGCACTACGTCAAGAGCAAGTAATCTACTTTGATTTTGATAAAGCCACTGTTGAGGGCAAGTACGCAGAATTACTTCGCGCACACGCTGAGTTTTTAGTTCAAAACCCTTCAGTTAAAGTATTAATCGAAGGTCACGCTGATGAGCGCGGTACACCTGAGTACAACATTGCACTAGGTGAGCACCGTGGCCAAGCAGTTGAAAAATACCTACAAAGTTTAGGTGTTTCAGCTAGCCAAATGTCAGTAGTAAGCTACGGTGAAGAGAAGCCAATGGTTAAGTCTCGCACTGAATCAGCTTTCGCTAAAAACCGCCGTGCGGTACTAGTTTACTAAGATAAGAGATATTATGAAGCCGAAAATTATTTTGGCAGCCATGATATTGAGCGGGAGCACCCAGTTAATGGCTGCTCCCGCTCCTGTTTCAGAAGCTGCAAGTTCACAATCGAGTATTGAGAAACGCCTAGCATCGCTTGAAAACATGATGCAGTCGCGCAACTTATTACAGTTAGAGTTACAACAACAGCTTAATTTGCTACAAGACGAAGTAAGTCAAATTCGTGGTGTAACAGAAGAGCAAAGCTATAAACTTGAAAAAGTATTGCAGCGCCAGCGTGAGTTGTATCAAGAAATTGAAAACCGTGTAAGCCAAGCTTATACACAGCCCACTACAGCGCCTACAACCGACTACACGCAGCCAAGTGATGCACAGACCTACAGTAACGATTTATCTGAAAACGAAGCTTACGAGCGTGCTGTTGCGTTAATAATGAAAGATAAGCGCTATGATCAAGCGATCCCTGAATTTCAAACGTTTTTAACGACCTACCCAAATTCGGTTTATGCGTCTAACGCGCATTACTGGTTAGGCCAATTACTAACAATTAAAAATGAAGGTGTAAAAGCAAGCGAGCATTTTAAAGTGGTAGTAAATGAATTTCCAAATTCAAATAAACGCCCAGATGCAATGTTAAAGTTAGGCTCACTTTTACAAGATCAAGGTTTAACGGCTGAGGCACAAAAAATACTGAGTGATCTTATCAATCAGTACCCAAGTACAACTGCTGCAAAGCTAGCAACTGATCGTTTAGGGAACTAAAGTTCACTAGCGATTAAATTGCCTATTTAGGCCAGCAAACTACATGGAAACTCTCGGTGAATCTTGTATTTGCATGTAGTTTGAGCACAAACGCTTTAATTTTGTGCATCTAGGCATAAAAACTTAAAAAAAGAGACAATTTCGGTTGCACTCATTTTATAAATAAGTATTATAAGCGCCCGCAGCAAACGAATGGTTACCCCACTCGAAATGCGGCAAAAAGAGCGGGTTATTAGCTCAGTTGGTAGAGCAGTTGACTTTTAATCAATTGGTCGATGGTTCGAATCCATCATAACCCACCATTTTTTAAATGGTCTTTTATCGGCGGATTTACGTACAGTACCAAGTTGCTATAAATGCAGCGTCAGAGCGGGTCATTAGCTCAGTTGGTAGAGCAGTTGACTTTTAATCAATTGGTCGATGGTTCGAATCCATCATGACCCACCATTTTTATTCTTTTTGAATAAATGATGGTTTCAATCGGCGGATTTACGTAGCTTCATTCTTTATAGAATAAGTGCATAGAGCGGGTTATTAGCTCAGTTGGTAGAGCAGTTGACTTTTAATCAATTGGTCGATGGTTCGAATCCATCATAACCCACCATCTTCTTTCTTTAGAATTGAGTTGGTCCAATCGGTGGATTTACACAAAAAAGCAAGTTGCGGTTAACGCAGCAAAAGAGCGGGTTATTAGCTCAGTTGGTAGAGCAGTTGACTTTTAATCAATTGGTCGATGGTTCGAATCCATCATAACCCACCATTCTTTATTCTGATGAATACAGTGTGGCTCAATCGGCGGATTTACGTAAGCTTCATTCTAAATTGAATAAGTGCATAGAGCGGGTTATTAGCTCAGTTGGTAGAGCAGTTGACTTTTAATCAATTGGTCGATGGTTCGAATCCATCATAACCCACCATTCTTTATTCTGATGAATATAGCATGGCATCAATCGGCGGATTTACGCACGCTTTAACTTAGTAATAAGTAAGCACTTGGAGCGGGTTATTAGCTCAGTTGGTAGAGCAGTTGACTTTTAATCAATTGGTCGATGGTTCGAATCCATCATAACCCACCATTCTTTATTCTGATGAATACAGCGTGGCTCAATCGGCGGATTTACGTAAGCTTCATTCTAAATTGAAG
>NZ_LT965928.1:2041253-2212506 GCF_900239935.1 Pseudoalteromonas carrageenovora IAM 12662 | reverse complement strand
CAGTTGGTAGAGCAGTTGACTTTTAATCAATTGGTCGATGGTTCGAATCCATCATAACCCACCATTCTATGAGTAGTTTTAATCGACGGATTTACGTAGCTTTTTTCAAAGCAAATTTATATTAGAGCGGGTCATTAGCTCAGTTGGTAGAGCAGTTGACTTTTAATCAATTGGTCGATGGTTCGAATCCATCATGACCCACCACTCTCTAATACTTTCCTTTATATTCTTTTTTAAATTCCCATTTTATTTTTTATAAACAGCCCCGCTAGTTTGCTGTTATTTATGTTTATATTCTCGTATAATTCGCCGTAATTAATGCACTGTAGATAAGTGGTCGAGAACATGAGTCTAGCTCAAACTATTATGCCTGAAGGTTATATTTTCCCTCCTAAGCCAGCACCGTTAACACAAGACGAGCAAGGCGAATATAAAGCGCGTATTAAACAATTACTGAAAGATAAAAATGCAGTACTTGTAGCGCATTATTATACCGATCCAGAAATTCAAGCCCTTGCTGAAGAGACCGGCGGCTGCGTTGCCGACTCGCTAGAAATGGCGCGTTTTGGTGCACGCCACGATGCCGATATGATCATCGTAGCGGGCGTAAAGTTTATGGGCGAAACAGCTAAAATTTTAACGCCAAATAAAACAGTTGTTATGCCAACGCTTGAAGCAACGTGTTCGTTAGATATTGGCTGCCCAATAGACGAGTTTTCAGCGTTTTGTGACGAGCACCCTGATCGTAAAGTCGTTGTGTATGCAAATACCTCAACGGCTGTTAAAGCGCGTGCAGATTGGATTGTAACCTCATCATGTGCACTTGAGATAGTAGAGCACCTCGATGAGCAAGGCGAAAAAATTATTTGGGGCCCAGATAAGCACCTTGGTAGCTATATTCAAAAAAATACCGGTGCCGATATGCTAATGTGGAACGGCGCATGTATCGTACATGACGAGTTTAAAACAAAAGCACTTAAAGACATGAAAGCACTACACCCAGACGCGGGTGTATTGGTTCACCCAGAATCGCCGGCAGAAATTGTAGCGCTGGCTGATGCCGTAGGTTCTACAAGCCAATTAATTAAAGCTGCACAGACAATGGACAACAAAAAGTTTATTGTAGCCACTGATCGTGGCATATTTTATAAAATGCAGCAGTTATGCCCAGAAAAAGAGTTTTTTGCAGCTCCAACAGCCGGTGAAGGCGCTTCTTGTAAAAGTTGTGCTCATTGCCCTTGGATGGCAATGAACGGCTTAAAAGCGATTGAAGAAGCTTTAATCGACGCTAAAGGTAAGGAAATATTTGTAGATATGGACTTACGTGAAGGCGCGCTTAAGTCACTTAACCGCATGTTGGACTTTACAGCAAACATGGCTAAGTAATTATCCCAATGTATAAAAACGGCTAAGCCTATTGGTTTAGCCGTTTTTTTATGCCTTTTATAAATTACTGGTTGATAAATAGGCATTTAACGGTGCAAACTTAAAAATGCCTTGCACCTGTGTAACCTATTTCATACTATAACGCGCTGTTGCAGTGCAACACTTTGGAGAGATGGCTGAGTGGCTGAAGGCGCACGCCTGGAAAGTGTGTTTAGGTTAATCCCTAACGAGGGTTCGAATCCCTCTCTCTCCACCATTATTCTAAGAACCCAGTTATTTATATCGGAAGATGTATTAACTGGGTTTTTTAATGCCTAAATTAACTATCGACTAAATCAAGAGTTGATAAAATGGCAATAAGTTCATGTTTTTCTATTGGCTTAGAAACATAGCCATCAAATAATTGTTTGTATATTTCTTTTTGTTCTGTAAACACATTCGCAGTTAATGCAATAACAACTTGCTCACTATCAAGTACTTTAATTTGTTTACACGCTTCAAGTCCGTCCATTTTAGGCATTTGTATATCCATAAAAATAATGTCGGGCTTATGCGACTTGTACAGTGCAATTGCTTCTAAGCCGTTGTTGGCTATTACAACTGTTGCTTTAGTAGGTTCAAGCATGGCTGAGGCTACTAGTTGGTTTATTTTATTATCTTCTGCTAATAAAATAATTTTTTCTGATAAGTCAGGAAATTCTGCACTGCTTATTTTTAATTCGCTTTCGTCTACTTTAGCTTGCTCTAAAGGTAGGTAGACGTAAAACTGGCTACCAGAACCTAACTGGCTTAATACTTTTATTTCGCCATGCATTAAACTGATTAACGATTTAGTGATAGGTAAACCAAGGCCAGTGCCGCCATATTCACGAGTGGTTGATTTTTCTGCTTGTTCAAAGCGCTCAAATAAGCGTTCAATTGCTTGCTCTGATATTCCTATACCTGTGTCTGAGACCTTGCAACATATTCTTTTTTCATCCGTTAAGTTAAAGCTTATCGTTACACCGCCTTGTGAGGTGAACTTAATTGCGTTGGAAATTAAATTTAAAAATATTTGTCTTAATCTAACTGGGTCGCCAATCCAGAATTTATGTTTAATATTAATTTCAAATTTAAGGTATATGTTTTTATCGTGTGCTTGTAGGGCTAAATCAGACTCTAAATGATGAATAAGTTCAAATAAATCAAAAGGCTTATGCTCAAGAGATAATTTACCTGCCTCAATTTTAGAAAAATCAAGAATATCATTAATAATGGTGGTAAGCGCTCGAGTTGAATACAGTGATTTTTTTAAATACTCTTTTGATTTTTCATTAAGCGGTTGTTCTTGTAATAGTTGTAATGTGCCAAGTATACCGTTCATGGGGGTTCGTATTTCGTGGCTCATGTTTGCTAAAAATTCAGACTTAGCCTGCGATGCTTGTTCAGCAAGTTCTTTTGCGTGACCGAGCGCTTGTTCGTGGTCAATTTGCTCAGTTAAATCATACGCAATACCTAAATAGCCAACGGTATCGCCTTCGTTATTTAATAAAGAAGTAACGCTTAAATTAACTTGTATGTGTTGGCCATTTTGGGTGACGTATGTCCATTGGTTAATATCTGGAGTGGTTGATGTTGCTTTAATCGTTAGTACTTCAATACCAGGGGTAACGGGGTGGTTTAACTCTTTTGTGAGCAACCTTGCTTTATTTACAACCTCTTCTTTTAAATGAAAAATACTTGGGCTTTGAATGCCAATAATATCATCGGCTTTATAACCTAATAATTTCTCCGCTGCAGGGTTAAATAAAGTAATAACCCCTTGTAAGTCGGTTGCAATAATTGAGTAGCTAGTGCTGTTTACAATACTGCGCTGTAACATACTCATATCGGCTATTTCTTGCGTACGTTGTTTAACTTCGCTTTCTAATTTCAAATTGGCTTGCTGTAATGCGAGCTTATTTTTTTTAGCCTGAAGCGCTTTTCTTTTAATTCTTTGGCTTCTTCTAAAAATAAACAATTGCATTAAAAAAGCGATAAACATACAGCCAATAGTGGCAAAAGAGCCATTAACAATGGCTTGATAACGACTAGGAAGATGAAGATTATAAATAAAGGCATCTGAGGCATTAATGGTAATTTTCCACGTTCTACCCATTAATTTTATTATTTTAGCTAATTGATAATGGTTAGTTTCGCTTTTTATGCCGTAACTAAAAAAATCAGTCTCAGTATTGTTATTTATATCACTTATCGTTAGTTGATTTTCATCAAGATGTGCAAGTGAGTCTAAAATTTTGTCGATTAATAACGGAGAATATGCCCAACCTAAAAGCTCATTCAGTCGCTGTTTTTTATTATCAGAAATAGTAATGGTTTTATATATTGGCACTAATATTAAAAAGCCTTGATGGGAGAGTTTATCTGCTTGTACTAAAGTTAGTGGGGCCGTTAATTGGGCTGTATTATATAAGGCAGCATTGAGTGCTGCTTGTTTGCGCATACTCTCTGATCCAATATCTAACCCAATTGCTTGTATATTTTTTTGCTCAGGAAAAATATATTGAATTATAAAATGCTCATTACTAGATGCTACGAGTGTATTTAAATTAAATGTTTGATCGGGTCTATCGTTTTTTGCATCGCTTAAAAATTGATTTAATTGCTCAACCCCAACTTTTTTTATAAAGCCAATACCATTAGCTCCAGGGAATTCTTTAGCGTAGTTACGACTACCAGAATAGTTAAATATGGCTTGATAGTTTAGGTTATTTGCACCTATACCATGTACAAAGCCCTTTAAACCAAATAGCCCATATTGATACAAATCGAGCCTACTGTTAATACCTGTAGAAAGCGAGGAGAGGCGGTTATCAAGTGCATTGTTTATCTTATTGTTTAAAGCTTCTTGATGTTTAATATGAGCAAAGTAGGTAAGTATGATGCCCGCAACTAATAAAATGACGTGAGGAAGCAATGAGATTAATAACCCTTTATTAACCGGCCGTGCTTGAGTCATTAATCAATCCTTTTTTATGAGTCGCAGTAGGTGTGTTTCTATTTTAATACCGTGATAAATATAGCACTTTTTAGAGAGGATACAACTTTGTTCTTAATTAATAACTATATATTTAATAGGAGCTTGGCGCTGATTTATTTCTGTAAGTAATTTATATGTATTAAGTTATTTATAAATTATATTTCTGATATTTAAAGAGTCACGAAGCCCGTAATTTTAGACGCATTTTTTCTTATGTTTCGGGATACGTTGATGATGATTACGTACGCTTAAAAGTATGTGTAGAGCCTAATCTTCTAACTTGTACAGATAATTTATGCAAAAAACATTGTTAAATGTCTAATTCTTGAGAAAGTAATCTATATTTATTTTGGTGCTAGCTTGGCGTATGAGTAAAAGATTAGTTGCTTTAGAGCAATATAAAACCGTAATTAAAACAAGGTAGCGGAGATAAATATGGCTCAACAGTTTTCGAGAATATTTGCAATAACAGGTGTGGTGTTAATTTGTGTTTCAATTCCTTCGTATGCTTCTATTAATGGACTTACTGAGCAAGACGAATTTAATATTAAATTAAGGTCAATTTATTTTGACCGCGATTACGATAACGACGTCAGTGACGATTCAACCTTTGCACAAGGTATAGAGCTCAATTATCAGTCGGGCTATTTTAATGACTTAATTAGCTTTGGAGTGTCTAACTATACCGTGCTCAATTACAACTCAACCGGTAGCGCGCAAAATAATATTTTACCTGCTGGGGATGAAAAAGGCGGTGTAGACGATAGCTTTTCTAAATTTGGCCAATACTTTATTGATTTTAAATTAGGTGACAAAGGCCATGTTAAAATAGGCGGACAAAAAACCAAAAGCATGCTTTTAAAAAGCTCAGGTAGCCGCGCTATTCCTAATACCTTTAGAGGTGTATTTGGCGATTACAAAATGGGCAATACCAAAGTATACGGCTTCGCATACGATAAATGGAGCCGCCGCCACGATGACAGGTGGGAAGATTTTTCAACCGATCAATCTCACAATGGCGCTATAAGTGTAATTTGGGGTGTAGGCGCAAGTTACAAAAAAGATGCACTTAAAATTGACGCTGAATATTTAAACTCTCACGACTACCTAAGCAAAATGGGCCTTAAAGCCAGTTACGATATTAAACTTAAGCAAAGCAAGTTAACACTTTCAAGCGGCGTGTTTACCTCAAAAGACGACGGTGATTTATTTGTAACCGGCGCAGAAGGTGGCGATTTAGATGACGAAGATGCACTAGGTGCGATTTCTGGCGTTACTAAAAGCGAAAACGATGGTTTTGCTTATTATTTAGATGCTAATTGGAAAAAAGATATTTGGACACTGGGTGCGGCGTTTACCAAGGTAAGCGATGCATGGATAGAAGATAACTTTAGTGGCGATCATGGTACTAATCCATTTCCTACACGATCATTAATTGGTGCCGATTTAACAAACCAAAACGAAGTAACCTGGCAGGCGCGTATAGGTATTAATTTAAAAGCCGTTACATCGGGTTTAACCACTAAGTTTTATTACACAAGCGGTAGTGATGCAGAAAATTCAGCCATTGGAAAAGCCGGTGGTACGGCAGATGAAAAATACTGGGCTGTAGATACTCGTTATAAAGTTGAGGCAATAAAAGGCTTAAGCTTACGTTGGTTGTTTTTAGATTACACAACCGAAAAAACAGGCAGTGTTGATGGTGTTAAAGGTGACAGGGCCGATCATCGAGTATATATGGATTACACTATTAAATTTTAAAATTACTTTTAACAAACCAATGCGAATTTTATGAATTAGTTATATTAGGGCGTGAGCAAGACGCGGAAGCTTTGCTCGGCTTTTACTTATTCTTACGGGATGTAAGCCAGTAGGGTAACGCAGGAGCAGTTACCGAACCTACTAGATTACAAACCTTGTGCCGCTATTTAATCGCCTCTAAATTGGACAAATTTCAACCTGTAAAGATCAAAACACCCTACCTCTGTGTGTAGCTCTTGTGATAAAACTAACCATTACAATAATAAAAATTAATGGGTAGCAGCCTATGTATACGCTTTCGCAGTGGCAAACAAACGGGCAGTTTATTGATATAAATGCCAATCAAATTTTTACTAAAACAGCGGGGGATGCAAATAACCCCGCGCTACTTTTAATTCATGGCTTTCCAAGTGCTAGCTGGGACTGGGAAGGTATGTGGGATGAACTCAGTAAACACTATTTTTTAGTAACACTTGATATGCTGGGTTTTGGGCTTTCGGATAAACCAATAAACGCACCTTATAAAATTACAGAGCAGGCTGATTTATACACGCAATTTTTAAAGCGTTTAAATATTACCGATGTACACATACTAGCCCACGATTATGGTGATACCGTGGCGCAAGAGCTATTAGCAAGACAAGTTGCTACCAAAAGTGAAATACGCATTAACAGTGTGTGCTTTTTAAATGGCGGGCTATTTCCACACGTACATAAACCCTTATTTATACAAAAGCTGCTACTTTCAAAACTTGGCTGGATAGTACCTAAGCTAATGAGCAAACAAAAGTTTGTTAAAAACTTAACCACTATTTTTGGTAAAAACACGCCACCAGCCCCTTTGGTAATTGATACGCTTTGGGCGTTGTTAATATTTAACAATGGTTTACGTGTTATGCCCATGCTAATTAAATATATTACACAGCGAAAACAAAACGAGCAGCGCTGGGTTGGGGCCATTATTAATAGCGATATACCGGTTACGTTTATTGCTGGTGAGCAAGACCCAATATCAGGCAAACACATGCTTGAGCACTATAAAAAGAAAGTACCAAATGCGCGCGTACAAGGGTTTGTTGAACTTGGGCACTACCCGCAAATAGAAAATGCTAAGGCTATAACTGTGGCTTATTTAAATTTTAGAAAGCAGATATAAAAAACGCGGCTATTTTAAAGCCGCGTTTATAAACTAAATAAAGTTATGCTAGGGCATGTTGATCTTTGATGGTTGAATTTGCAGCAGTGTGTTTGGTTTTTAGGCAAGGCAGAGCCTATGAAGTGTGGTTATTCCACACAAATAGGCGATAACGCAGCATAAATGCTAAACATGCGCTGCCCTTCGGGTTCTTCCTAGGGGCAATAAACTCTTTGTTGCTCGGTTTTTACTTATTCTTAAATGGATGTAAGCCAGTAGGGTAACGCAGGAGCAGTTACCGAGCCCACTAGGTTACAAACCTCGCGCCGCGATTTAATCGCCCCTAGATTGAACAAATTTCAATCCGCAAACATCAACACGCCCTAGTTACTTAGTACTTTTTCTTTGGTGCTTTTAGCTGTTTTTCAAATTCATCAGGAAATAAAATAGTGCCGTCGTCTTCCTCGGTTGGGAATACAGCGATAAGTAAGTCGTCCTCTTCAAGTCCGGGTGTCCAGCGGCTAAACCAATCTACAGTTGGGATTGCTTTTGGTGTACAGCCTTCCCATTCACCTGTGGCCCATGCCTGGGCAAATTCGCGCGTTGGCCACACAGGTACGCAATCGTCGTCTTCGTTGGTAAGCATAACGCAGCCATCGTCATCATTTAAAATCCATACTTGCTTGTATTGCTGCACGGTTTCGAACATAAACGCGAGTCGCTTTTTTGCCCCAAGGCCTAAAATTACTGCTTGTTGTTCGGTTGCATTTTCGCTCGTCATGATTGGCTCACTCTAGTTGCTATAGATTATTAATGTATAGCGTACAAGTATATCGAGTTATATGACAGAGTGTTGAAAAGTTACTATTTAATTTCATCCTCGCAGATCTAATTTTAGTATTGATCAGTATAAGTTCTCATAAATTTGAGCGATCATTCAAAATTACTCTTGAATGTATTTAAAAAGACCTCATCTCATACACATACTTTAAATAAGGATTGAAAAGAATGACTACTGATTTACTTTCACCGTTTAAATTAAACGACACACTTGAGCTTCAAAACCGTGTACTTATGGCGCCTTTAACACGTTGTATGGCCGATGATAATTTAGTGCCTACTCAAGACATGGTTGAATATTATGCACGCCGCGCACAAACAGGTTTAATTATTAGCGAAGCCACTATTATTCGCCCAGATGCGCAAGGTTACCCAAATACACCGGGGCTATTTACCAGTGAGCAAATTCAAGGTTGGAAGAAAGTAACTGACGCAGTGCATGCCAATGGCGGAAAAATGTTTGCACAACTTTGGCATGTTGGCCGTGTTGCGCATCCTCACTTTTTTGATGGCGATGTATTGGCGCCATCGGCAATTGGCGTGGAAGGCTCAGTACCACGTATGCGTGAGCTTACTTATATTACGCCAAAAGCTGCAACAACTGACGATATTAAATCGCTGGTTGCAGATTTTGCTAAAGCGGCCGAAAACGCAATGGAAGCAGGCTTTGATGGCGTAGAAATTCACGGTGCAAATGGTTACTTAATTGACCAATTTTTACATTATGCAGCCAATGTACGTGAAGATGAATATGGCCAAACACCTGAGAATATGTCGCGTTTTGCCCTAGAAGTAACGGATGCTGTTATATCGGCAGTGGGTAATGAGCGCACTGCATTGAGGTTAACTCCAGGCGCTTATTTTAACATGAGCGAAGATAGCCGCGATAAAGCCGTATTTGATTACCTACTACCAGAGCTTGAAAAAAGAGACCTAGCGTATTTACACGGCGGTATATTTGACGACAGCACGCGTTTTGACTCTTTAGAAGGCAAAACAACATCTGAATTTTTAAGAGCAGGGTACCAAGGTACGTTAGTTGGCGTAGGAAGTTATAGCTTTGAAACTGCAAAAGAGGCGATTAACGATGCTAAGTTTGATTTAATCGCCATTGGTCGCCCACTTATTGCTAACCCAGACTACATTAGCAAAGTTGCAAACAACGAAGAGCTTGTTGCTTATAACGACGAAATGCTTGCTAAACTGGTTTAAAATAGTTTAGTTTTAAATAATACAGCCTAGGATTTGAGTTCTAGGCTGACATATCCACGACATAATTAAGCCATAAAACTCCCACAATTTTTTAACAACTCTGTCAATAAACTTCATTTTTGTTGTCATATTTCAAAACCATACTGTGCCCGCTTTCATAATTACTTTTTATAATTAAAACCAAACGGGACAACAATGTACGCTTTAACAAATAAATCAGTTTTGAGTATGGCAATTGCTATGGCTGTATCATCAGCCGCTTATGCTAACGACAACGAAATAGAAGAAATTACCGTTACTGCCAAACCAACCAGTTACGCAAATAATGTGATTGAACCTGCAATGCTTGATCAACAAACAACAGTATCGAGTGTGTTATCGGTAATCGATAACTTACCTGGCATTAGCATAAACGAAGGCGATGCATTTGGTGGCGATGATTGGTCTACAACCATTACTATGCGCGGTTTTAGTATTGACTCAAACCAGCAGCAATTAGGGATGACCGTTGATGGTATTCCTAATGGTGGCTCAAATTACGGCGGGGGTGCTAAAGCTAACCGCTACCTAGAAACCGAAAACTTAGCTACCGTAGAAGTAGGGCAAGGCACTTCTGATATTAAGTCGGCCTCGCTTGAAGCGCTAGGCGGTACATTTAACTTTGTAAGTAAAGCGCCAAGCCTTGATAAAAGCACTACATTTGCTTATACCTCAGGCAGCCATGATGCCACCCGTTATTATGTTAAGCACGAAACCGGCACTATTTTTGACAATACACAAGCGTATGTAAGTTACTCGCAAACTGATACCAGCCGCTGGATTGGCTCGGGTAGTAATGGAGGGAAAGACAACCAACACGCGGAGCTTAAATTTGTAACAACGCTTACAGATTTAACCATTACAGGGCGTTTATCTTACGATGATGTAAGCGAGACCAACTACAACAGCGTAAGCCTTGAGCAATTTGAACAAACACCAGAGTGGGATCAGCTAACGTGGAACTGGACAGGCGTACCGCATTACGACCAAATGTTTGCCGAGGGCTGGGGTACACTTCGTGAAAATACATTAGCGTATTTAAAGTTTGAATATGCGCTTTCGCCAACATCGCTTATTACTGTGAGTCCTTATTATCATAAAAATTCTGGACGAGGCGATTGGATCCCCCCTTATTTAACGACCCCAGTAGATGAAAACGGCAACCCAACTACTGAGGGCGGCACTAATGCAGGCTCTTATGGTTTTGTAGACAGCGATGGCAATGCACTTGCGCCAAATGAGGGCTGTACTGCTAGCTTAAGTTGGCCATGGGAGTCTGGCCCTGGTTTAAACCCGGCGTGTTACGATAATACCGCGACTCCTGTTATGTCGTACCGCCATACACATTACAAAAAAGACCGCCTAGGTGTAACAGCCAACTACCAAGCTACCTTTGGCATGCACGATATAGAAGCTGGCTTTTGGTATGAGCAAAGCGACCGTGATGAATCACGCGATTGGCATAAAGTGATTAATGCTAGCATTTACCACCATTTTGACAGCACGCCATATTGGACACAGTATAAAAACACGTTTGAGACCGACACGCTAAAATGGTACGCGCAAGATTCAATGTTGCTTGGCGATTTTACGCTTAACTTAGGTGTTAAAAAGTACCTTGTTGATATTGAAAAGTATGACCATTATCAAAATGCGACAACAGCTAAAGTTAATAGCGACTCTGACGTGTTATTTAGTGGCGGTATTTTGTATCAATTAAATAATTCAACCGAGTTATTTGCCAGTTACAGTGAAAACTTTGCTGCCATAAAAGACGGTGTACTTGAGCGCGATAGCTCCGATTTATCAGCGATTGAGCCAGAAACCGCTGAAAACATTGACCTAGGTGTACGCTATCAAAACGACGCGCTAAAACTCACGGCAACAGCGTACTCAATAGAATTTGATAACCGCATAACTTTTATAGCACCGGGTAGCGATACTGGCGGTATTGATTACACCATAGGGACTAATGGCTCTTACTTAAATGTAGGCGGCATTGAATCGCAAGGTTTAGAGCTAGCGGCAAGTTATATGCTTAACGCGCAGTGGAGCGTATACAGCTCGTACACGAATAATGACTCAGAGTACAAAGGCGATGCACCCGGGTTTGAAGCTGGTGAAAAAGTAATAGACTCAGTAGATGACTTATTTGTGCTATCAACCGATTACTTTAGCGGTGATTTTCGTTTTGGGCTATCGGCGAAATACACTGGTGAGCGCGCAGATGTTGATGGCTACACTGTGGTTGATTTAAATGCCGGTTACTCAGCTGATGTAAATGCAGGGCCATTTAAAGCTGTGGATATTGCTTTTGTGGTTTATAACATTACTGATAAAAGTTACTTAGCGGGCGGTACGGGCAATGGCACTACTTACTTTATTGGTGCGCCACGTACAGCAGCGGTTACGTTAACTGCAACGTTTTAAATCAATAAACCCGTTTTAAGCCCATCATTGATGGGCTTTTTTATTAATAGCCATAGGTTAAAACTAATGTATGGCTGCACCGTCTAAAATTTTATTTGGCTCGTGTGGGCATCAAGATAAAGACATTCCGATATTTAATACCATTAATAAAGAGCAGGGTGATTTATTTATATTTTTGGGTGACAACATTTACGGCGACACCAACGACATGACAGTGCTTGCCAATAAATATCAAAAGTTAGGCGCAAAGCCTGGTTTTAAAGCGCTTAAAGAACAAACGCCCATAATTGCTATGTGGGATGATCACGATTTTGGTCAAAACGACGCAGGTAAAGAATACCCGCATAAAGAGCAATCTCGCCAAATCATGCTTAATTTTTGGGAAGAGCCTGCTAATTCTGAGCGCCGGACACGCGCTGATGGTATTTACACCTCTTACATGTATGGCGAAGGCAGGCAAACGTTGCATGTTATTATGCCTGACTTACGCTGGAACCGTGATGCGCTTAACCCTGTAAGCGAGCTTGAATATTACACAAAACGTAAATTGAATAACCAAGGCCCATATAGCCCAACAGAGGTTAAAGGCGCATCAATGCTTGGCGAGGCGCAGTGGCAATGGCTTGAGCAAGAGCTAAAAAAGCCAGCGACTATAAAGCTTATTGCCTCAAGCTTACAGTTACTACCTGATTTTACAGGGTGGGAGTCGTGGGCTAACTTTCCAGATGATCGCAACCGTTTATTTGCACTAATTAAAAAGCATAAAGTAAATGGCGTCGTTATCATCAGTGGCGATACGCACTGGGGTGAAATATCAAAGTATCAGCAAAATCTTGATTACCCATTAATAGAAATGACCAGCTCAGGCTTAACTGAAAAATGGAAAGACGTAAGCCCAAATAAACACCGGGTGGGTAATTTTACCCATAATGTAAATTACGGCGATTTAAGCATAGACTGGCAACAAGCCGACCCTGCTATTTCACTTAAACTTAAAGGGATAGATGGCAAAGTTATAATGCAAAATGAATTTAGCTTATCAAGCATTAGCCCTTATAAATAAAAGCACTATACAAATAACAAACGCACAGTGTTTAAAACTAATACTGTGCGTTTAAACTGATTGCTAACTCGCTGATTTATTAGTGCCAATTTACTGATTGCGCTACCCCTATAATTGAAAATATCTTACACTGGTTTTATCTCAAGTAAGGTAAGTCGCGTATGCTCAATATTATCCAATCAAACCGTATGGAAGCGCTGCAAGCGCAGTTTCATAAGCTGTTAAAAGTAAGCCCATTGCAAAGCCCTTTCGATAAAGAAGTGGTGCTGGTGCAATCGCCGGGTATGTCGCAGTGGTTAAAAATTGGTTTAAGTGAACATTTGGGGATAGCTGCGCAGGTTGATTTTCCGCTGCCATCGAGTTTTATTTGGCAGTTGTATCAACAATTACTGCCAAATGTACCCAAAGAGTCTGCATTTAATAAGCCTAACCTTGCTTGGAAATTATTTGCAATACTACCTAACTGTATTGATGAGCCACTTTATTTGCCGCTAAAAACCTATTTAGAGGGCGATATAGACGGGCAAAAAACGTTTGCGCTGTGCGAAAAAATTGCCGATGTGTACGATCAATATTTAATGTACCGCCCACATTGGATTGCCACCTGGGATAGCGGCAAAGATGAACTTGAGGATGTAGATGTAAACATTGCGCCATGGCAGAGCGACTTATGGCGACGCATTGTAAAACTAAGCAAAGAGCTTGGGCAAAGCCAATTTCACCGCGCTAATATGCAAGGGCAGTTACTTGCAGCACTTGAGACTATGGATGATAGCTTATTACCTAAGCGCATTAGCTTATTTGGTATATCGGCGATTGCCAGTTCTCAGCTTGAAGTATTTGAAGCGCTGAGTAAAAAAACAGACGTGTTTTTATTCTTTTTTAACCCTAGTGAGCATTATTGGGGCGATATAATAGATGAAAAAACCGCTGCAAAGATAGCAGCAAAGTACGCTAAAATGCCGCTTATAGAAGCTCAGCAAAAAAAACAAACTAACCCTGACGAAGAATACTACTTTATAGGTAACCCGCTTTTATCGTCGTGGGGTAAGTTAGGGCGTGATTACTTTGAGCAACTAGTACAACTGGATGCCCGATGGATAGATGGCTTTATAGACGTATTTGACGACACGTTACTTGGGCAAGTTCAAAGTGAAATTTACCAACTTGCGTTTAAGGGGGAGTCTCTTACCGATAACAAAGAGTGGTTTATAAATGATGAAGGCAAACTACCAATAAGCGCAAACGATACCAGTATTACCCTTAGCGATTGCCATACCCCCCTTAGAGAAGTTGAGCGTCTGCACGACTACTTACTTAATTTGTTTAATCAAAACCCGGCGCTTACTCCAAAAGACATTATTGTAATGATGCCCGATGTTGGCACATACAGCCCCTATATTGAGGCCGTTTTTGGTGGCGCACAAGGCAGCCGATATATCCCGTATGCCTTGGCTGATTTAGCCATAGAGCAAGAAAAACCCGTGCTTAGCTCGTTTGCTAGCTTAGCTAACTTACCGTTTTCGCGCTTTGGCGTGTCGGATATTCTTGATTTACTGCAAGTAACG
This sequence comes from Pseudoalteromonas carrageenovora IAM 12662, assembly GCF_900239935.1. Classification (NCBI taxonomy): domain Bacteria; kingdom Pseudomonadati; phylum Pseudomonadota; class Gammaproteobacteria; order Alteromonadales; family Pseudoalteromonadaceae; genus Pseudoalteromonas; species Pseudoalteromonas carrageenovora. The sequence goes on along the minus strand of NZ_LT965928.1, from coordinate 2,198,053 downwards.
CAAATTGCCGAAAAATTTGGCCTTGAAGCGCACGAGTACGAGCAAATTCAATACTGGCTTGAGCGAGTGGGCGTAAAATGGGGTATAAATGCTGAGCATAAAAGTAGCTTTGACTTACCGGCAATCGATTTAAATACTTGGCAGCACGGGCTTAACCGCTTATTGCTTGGCATAGCGCAGCGCGACGAACAATGCCCGTTTAATGGTATTTATAGCGCCGATGAAGTAGAAGGCATGGCACTTGATACGCTTAATAAGCTGGTGGATTTTATTGATGTGCTGCAAAACTTTAAAGAGCAACTAACACCTGACGACACTCTGACTAATAAAGCGCTTATTTTAAGCGAGTTATTAAACGCTATATACGAAAGTGAAAGTGACGATAGTTGGGATTTATTAGTACTACAAAAAGTACTTGAAGAGTTACAAAAGCATCACGATAACGGCGATTACAGCCAAACTGTGTCGCAGCGCATTGTAAGTTACTTAATCAAACAAGGCATTCAAGAAAAAGGCGTAGGGCAGCGGTTTTTAGTCGGCCAGGTAAACTTTTGTACCTTAATGCCAATGCGCGCAGTACCGTTTAAAGTGGTGTGTATGCTAGGTTTAAACGACGCTGATTACCCGCGTAACGTACAACCTATTGGTTTTGACTTAGTGCCGTACTCTAAAAAACAAAAAGGTGACCGTTCACGTAAATTAGACGACCGTTACTTATTTTTAGAGGCGCTACTTAGTGCCCGCGAAAATTTATACATGAGCTATATTGGGCGCTCATGTTTTGATAATCAACCCCGTATGCCATCAACCTTAGTAAGTGAGCTTTTAGAATACATTGGCCGTAGCTTTATCTTGAATAATACGGGGCCGGTAATTCCTGGCAAGTTAGAATTTAGATTACCAAATTGTTTGATTAACCAGCAACATTTACAGCCCTTTAATAGTGCTTATTATTTAAAAAGTAATGAGCTAAGTAGTGAGCTAAATAATCACAGTTATAACCCTATTTGGCTGCCGAGTGAGTCTATTATGGTACAACCTGTTAGTGCACTTGACGTTACACCTCCTGAAATACTCGATCTAGACAGCTTTATCAGAAGCGTATGCAATGCACAAGAGAGCTTTTATCAGCAAACGTTAGGTTTACGCCTGCCACAATTTAACGAAGTCGCAAAAGACGAGGAACCCTTTAGCCTAGATGCGCTTCGCCGTTACTTTTATCTTGATGAAATACTCGACGCTAATATTAACGAGCAACCACTGAGCACTGAGCAAATATTACAGCGCGGTGAGCTGCCACAGGCTAATGTAGGTAGTTTAATTTTTGAAGGGATGGAGCATCGTGTAGATGCACTTGCAGGGCAAGTTAAAGAGCAAATTAAAGGCGGGAAAAGTGAGCCCATTGAAGTTGCTCTTCAAATAGAAAATACCAAAATAGAAGGCTGGCTAAATCATATTTATCTGCAAAAACAAGTGTTTTATCGAAGCGCCAGCATTAAAGCGAAAGATTTAATTAAAGGCTTTATATACCACTTAGCTGCGCAAAGTATGGATCAAAATGTAGAAACTTTACTGCTTGGGCTTGATAAGCAAATTAGTTATGCGCCAATTAGCAAAGCCGATGCAGATGCCTTGTTAAGTGATTGGTTTGAGCTATATAAAGCGCTTCGCAAAGAGCCAATACCGTTTTTTCCGGTTAGTGGCTACGAGTATGTAAAAAGCGGTGGTGATATAGGCAAAGCTATGGGTAAGTTTAGCCCGCAGTACATAGGGCGAGGCGAGGGCGAAAACCCCTATATTCGCTTAACAGTGCAATCTCTCAATGACTGCCAAGAAGAATTTATAAAGTGGAGCGATAAGTTACTTGCACCATTGTTTGAACACGCAAAGGAGAGTGACCATGCAAGCGCTTAACCCACTAACTATGCCGCTAATAGGGCAAAGCTTAATAGAAGCCAGCGCCGGTACTGGTAAAACCTATACTATAACAGGCCTTTATTTGCGCTATTTATTAGGGATGCAAATAGAAGGTGAGCTAAATACGCCACTCAGTGTTGAGCAAATATTGGTGGTGACATTTACCGATGCCGCTACGCAAGAAATTAAAGACCGGGTACGCAGCCGCATTATTGCTGCGCGCGATGCACTACTTGGACAGGACCCAAAAGATGAGTTAATTGAAGGTGTAATAGCCGCAGTTGATGATAAACACCGTGCATTTGATTTACTTGATGCAGCGGCTAAATCGATGGACGAAGCAGCCATATTTACCATTCATGGTTTTTGTCAGCGAATGTTAAAACAGCATGCATTTGAATCGGGTGTGGCGTTTAACCTTGAGTTTATTTTAGACGAGCGCGACATACTGCTCGAAACTATTAAAGATTTTTGGCGCGCGTTTGTATACCCGCTCAATAAAGAACGCACCGATGCCATTTTAGATGTATTTGCAGCCCCAGAGTCGTTATTTAGCCAAGTAAGTAGCGTGTTTAATAAAGCTAATGCGCACATTACACCGCAAATAAATTTAGACGATGTATGGCAAGCCCGTGATGAATACATTAATAGAGTACCTGCATTTAAAAGGGCGGTAATAGATCAAGAATTTATTGCTGCGATTAAAGGCTCAGGCTTAAGTGGTTCTAAAACACCTGCTCGTAAGGGAAGCTTGGCTGCGCTTGAAGCCTTTTGTGCAAGTGAGGATTTGTTTTTTGAGTTTGGCACTAGCAAATATTCGTTCGAGGTATGGAGCAGCGAAAATTTAAGTGATGCAGCAAATTATAAAAAAAATCAGCCATTATTTACGCATCCATTACTGAGTCAGTTTGACGAACTCGCTGCGCTTAATAACACGATAAATCAAGGTTTAAAAATAGCGATAGTGCAGTACGCTTCACGCTGGGTTAAAGCCGCCATAGTAAAACGCAAGCAAGAACAAAGCGTGATCACCCCAGATGATTTACTCACCAATTTACACAGCGCATTGAATGGTGAGCAAGGCGATGCACTGGCGCAAAAAATAGCGCAGTTGTTTCCGGTTGCCATGATAGATGAGTTCCAAGATACCGACCCGATTCAGTATGGTATTTTTAGTAAAATATACGGCCAAGAAAATACTACGCTTGCTATGATAGGTGACCCAAAGCAGGCTATTTATGGCTTTAGGGGCGCTGATATTTTTACCTATATTGGTGCAAAAGAAGCGGTTCAAACAGAGCAACAATTTACTCTAGGTACAAACTTTCGCTCAAGCACTGATATAGTAAATAGCGTTAATAGCTTATTTGGTAAACATGCTAATAGCTTTATTTATAACGACGCTATACCGTTTAACGCGGTGGCTGCTAAAGGTAAAAAAGCTGACGAAACATTTATAGTAGATGGTAAACCAGCCACGGCCTTTGAATTTAACGTATTTGTTGATGAAGCTGCGGATGAAAAAAACAAACCAACAAACAAAGGAGTGGGGCAAGCACATTTAGCCACTCACTTTGCTAATAAAATTGTTACCTTGCTTGAAAAAGCAAAACAAGGCACAGCATGCATAGGCAATAAGCCCGTAAGCGCTGCCGACATTTGTATATTAGTACGCGACCGTGTAGAAGCACAAATAATGAAAAAAGCGCTGGGTGATGCCAAAATTTCTAGCGTTTACTTATCGCGAGAGAGTGTATTTAGCCAAGAGCTTAGCCATCATTTACTTAACTTTTTAACGGCTTTACACGGTCAGTACGACGAGTCATTACTGCGTGGTGTGCTTGCCGGCCCATTATTTTGTTTAAGTTATAACGATATATTTGCACTCGCTGATGATGAAAATAAATGGCAAGAGCACTTAAACTTTTTTGCACAACTTGGTCATATTTGGAACAAACAAGGCGCTATGGCCATGCTTGAGCGCTTAATGAGCCACAATCAGCTAAGCGCTAAATGGCAAGGTTTAGGGTATAACGTAGAACGATGGCTAACCGACTTTAGGCACTTAGGTGAAATACTCCAGCAAAAACAAATTGAGCTTGAGGGCACCTTACGTTTACTGCGCTGGTTTGCACAAAAGGTAAGTCAACAAGATGGTGAAACCGTACAAGTACGCCTAGAAAGCGATGCTAACTTAGTTAAAATTGTAACAATGCACGCATCAAAAGGGCTTGAATACCCACTGGTATTTATGCCTTTTGCTAGTGGCTATCGCGAAACCAAGGAAGCGCTTTATCATGATAAAGGTAAATTGGTTTACGATTTAAGTAAAAACGAAGATGCACTGCAAAAAGCAGAGCAAGAGCGCCTAGCTGAAGACTTACGGCTATTATATGTAGCGCTTACCCGCGCAGTACATTTTTGCTCGCTAGGCGTTTATAACATTGGGCAAGGGCAAAGCAGCCGCTTGGCTATTCAAAGTAGTGCACTTGGGCATGTTTTATTTTCAGGACTTAAGCTTTCAAGCAGCCAAGTATGGCGTACACATTTAAGTGAATTTTGCGATACTAATAAAGCGATGAGTTATCAGCAATTTACCTCACAAACGTTGTTAGAGCAGGGCACATTACGTTTTGCACAAAGTGAAAACTCATCCCAAGCGCTTAGCATTAATAGTGTAACGGCAACTATTGAACGTGACTGGCGAGCAACTAGCTTTAGTGCGCTGAGCTTTAAAAAGCACACCGACCATATAGAGCCTGGGCGCAGTGATGAAGATCATGAAAAGGATGAGTTTGCAGCACAAGAAGACGAGCTACCTTCCCCTTACAGTTTTCCTAAAGGTGCAAAACCGGGTAGTTGTTTGCACGAAATATTTGAGCAAATTGATTTTACAAGCCCACTTGAGCACCCTACAAATAAAGAGCAAAACCTAGATGAGGTTGTAAAGCGTGCGCTTGAAAAATACCACATTAGCGAAAGCTGGCAATATGTTACTGAGCAGTGGATACTCGATTCGTTGCAATGCCCATTAAATGCTAACAGCAGTAATGATTTAAGCTTGAGTAAATTAGCGCCAAGTGATTGCCTTGTAGAAATGGAATTTAATTTACCTCTGAGCAGTTTAAGTGCACCCAAATTAAACGAAATCCTTATTAAACATTTTGGCTTTACTCAGAGCAAACTCGAATTTGCTAATGTAAAAGGGCTCTTAAAAGGCTTTATAGATTTAATTTTTTGCTATCAAGGTAAGTATTACATTTTAGATTATAAGTCTAATTACTTAGGTAATACCCCTGCTGATTATAAGAGTGACTTACTAGAGCAAGCGATGAGTAGCCATCAGTATCATTTACAGTATTTAATATATACCGTTGCTTTGCACCGGTTGTTAAAACAACGCATTAGTGATTACTCAATAGAGACCCATTTAGGTGGTGTTTATTACACCTTTTTACGTGGGATGCCTGCAGGACAAGGCGTGTATTTTAAAAAATTAACGCAAGAGCAAGTAACTATTTTAGATGGCTTGTTTAGCCAAGGAGCTATGCTATGAGCGATTTAAGCCAGCAACCGGGTTTGTTTGATGATATTGACGAGGCACACATCGACGAGCCGTTTACACATGATCCGGCAGAGCTAATACCACAGCCACAGTTAGCCAATAATGTGAGTACTGTTTCGTTACTTGAATATTTAACAGCGCAAAACCGTGTTCGTATGGTTGATATAAAGCTTGCACAATTGCTATGCGGTAATGAGTTTGAACAATCGGATAATGAATTATTTTATATTATTTTATTACTGTGTTTATCGCAGCAAAGTCAGCATAGCTGCTTAACATTAAACGATGTTGATTGGAGTAACCCGTTTAATTTGCGCCAAAGTGGTTTTAATAAACTTGAAGGAAATATACCCGACACATTAACTCCCTTTGCAGAGGGCTTTAATGCTCAAACCGCGTATAACTACTTACAAAATCATCAAAGCGTTGGCGAGAGTAAACCACTGCAATTATTTAATGAGCGCCTTTATTTTGCGCGCCTAGCAGGTTATGAGCAAACATTAGCCACAAGGCTATTAAGTATGAGCGAGCGAAAGCTCAATATAAATAACGAGGTGTTAGCTGCGCTTTTAAATACTTATTTTCCGACAAACCCAGCAATTGAAACTGATTGGCAAAAAGTAGCGTGTGCTATTGCTGCAACCAAAGGGTTTAGTGTGATCACCGGAGGGCCTGGCACCGGTAAAACCACTACGGTGACTAAGTTACTCGCTATTTTACAGTCACTTTATAAAACAGCACCCCTAAGCATTAAGCTGGTGGCACCAACAGGTAAGGCGGCAGCACGTTTAAGTGAGTCTATTTTAGGGGCTAAAAATAAGCTTACAACGATTCCAGATGATATTAAAACGCTGATACCTCAAAGTGCTCAAACTATTCATCGTTTATTAGGCGTGAAACCGTTTACTAATAAATTTAGGCATAATAAAGCTAATCCACTGCACTTAGATGTATTAATTATTGACGAAGCGAGCATGGTCGATTTATCGCTAATGGCCAAATTAATAGAGGCACTGCCTGCGCATGCACGCTTAATATTACTAGGCGATAAAGATCAACTAGCCTCAGTTGATACCGGCAGTGTAATGAGTGATTTATGCCAAGGATTAGAACTTGGACATACGCCTAATTACTCAAAAGCGCGGTGCGATGAGCTTAATCAGTTATGTTTTAATGGAAATAATAAATTAGCGACTCAAACACATAGTGAATTTAAACTTGCTGACTGTATTGCATTTTTACAGCACAGTTATCGATTTGATGCACAAAGTGGCATTGGTCAACTAGCACTTGCGGTAAACATTAATAACACCGGTATTTTAAATTACGTTGAGCAAGAAAGTACTGAAGGGCGCTTTAACGATGTGATTTTAGATTACGACTTTGTAGCAAAACCCATCGAAAAGCTCGTAAAAAGTGCTGCGGGCCATTATAAAAATTACTTAGAGCTTATTGCTCAAGGTGCAAGCGTTGCACAAATACACAGTGCATTTGCTAATTACCAATTACTTGCTGCAGTGCGCGAAGGTGATTACGGTGTAAATAGTTTAAATTTGCGTATTGAAAGAGCCCTACAACAGCAAGGTTTAATAACTGTTAGCCCTAATCAGCGTCATTATAGTGGTATGCCTATTATGGTGAGCCAAAACGATTACCAGCTTAAACTTTTTAATGGTGATATTGGTATTTTAATGCACGATGAAAGTAATCAACTCAAAGCAATATTTATAGACGAGCAAGGTAATGAACGTGCATTTTCACCCGCGCGCTTACCCGCTCACGACAAAGTATATGTTATGACTATACATAAATCTCAAGGCTCTGAATTTAACTATACAGCAATGGTGCTGCCTGCGCTTAAGCAAGCTCGTATGGGTATAAACAGGCAATTAGTGTATACCGGTATAACGCGTGCTAAAAATAAGTTTGAGCTGGTGGCAGATAAAAAAGTGTTGCAACTAGCAATGAATAAAAGTGTATCCCGAGCATCTGGCTTATATGAAAGATTAAATAGTTAATTTAGTTTTAACTGCTTATTATTTATCGCGTTATTGTAATTACCTTCTATACTGAAATTAACTTATATTAATTGTATAAGGGCGTGTTGTTTTTAGTGGTTGAACTACAAGCAACCTATGTGGTTTTTAGGCAAGGCTGAGCTGATGTAGTGTGGTTATTTCCTACTCATAGGCGATAACACAATATAAATACCAAACATGCGCTGTTCAAAGGGTTCTTTCTAGGATTATTATTTTTTGTTGCCTTAAGCCAGTAGTGTAACGCAGGATCAGTTACCTAGCCCACTAGGTTACAAATGTTGTACCGAGATTAAATCGCTTTAGATTGAACAAATTTCAATTAACAAAGATCAACTCGCCTTAGTAAGGATATTAATGTTTTTTTCTAAAAATAAACAAAATGAAATCGCCTCTTTAAAAGCTGAGCTTTATCCTCTGCAACAAGTATGGGAAGGCCTTTATCGTGAGATGTTAGTTGTTAATATTCTTTATGATGGGCGTATTTCTCATGCCAATGATTTATTTTTGCAGAAGCTTGGTTATGACGAAGATACGTTAACGAATAATCCTTTTAATGATTTTATTACTGAGCAGTCGCGTCAATCTAAAGATTTTGCAAGCTTACAACAAGCAATTAAAACAGAAGGCCACTGGGGTGGCACATTACAAATTACCCGCTTTGATGGCAAAGCAGAATGGTTACGTTTAATAGTACACCCAGTGAAAGGTGAGCAAGATCAGCTTCTTTATTTTTCTATATTTGGCAGTGATTTAACCAAAACTATTACTGCATCTCGTGAGCAAAGCGACACAATTAAGGCAATTTATCGCTCTATGGCGGTGATTGAATTTGATTTAGAAGGTCATGTATTAAAAGCAAATGATCAATTTTTAGCAGCAATGGGTTACCAAGAAAAAGAATTAATTGGTAAACACCACCGAACATTTTGTGAGCCAGCAGAAGCTAACTCACAAGAATATCAACAGTTTTGGAAGAAACTACGTGAAGGGCAGTTTATAGCTGAGCGTTTTAAACGCGTTGATAAATACGGAAATATTGTGTGGCTTGAAGCCTCTTACAATCCAATTTCTAATGATGCTAATGAACTTTATAAAGTTATGAAGTTTGCAACGGTTATTACTGATCAAGTTAATCAAGAAATAGCTATATCGCAAGCCGCGGAAATTGCATACAACACGTCTACTCAAACAGATAAAAAAGCAGAGCAAGGCGCTGGAGTAATTAAAGACACTGTTGCAGTAATGACTGAACTTGCAATAAATATGGAGCAAGCAGCCAGCGAAATATCGGCGCTTGATCAGCAGTCGCAGCAAATAGCAAGTATTGTACAAAGTATTAGTAGCATAGCTGAGCAAACAAATTTACTTGCTTTAAATGCTGCAATAGAAGCCGCACGCGCTGGAGAGCAAGGGCGAGGATTTGCTGTGGTAGCCGATGAGGTTAGACTTTTAGCGTCGCGTACATCAAAAGCAACCGAAGAAATTGTAGAAGTAGTGCAACGAAACCGCTCGCAAACTCAAAATACGGTTTCGGTTATAGAGCAAGGTCAGGAAAAAGCCGAACGCGGTTTAGCATTATCTAAAGAATCTGGTGATGTTATGAGCGAAATACAAAACGGTGCGCAAGAAGTAGTAAATGCGATAGGCCAGTTTACTAGCGAGCTAAAAGCGAACAGCTAATCTACCTGTAAAATACTTGGCTTTAATTAATAGAGCCAAGTATTTAAATTAATGCGTAATTTTTAAAATTACTCCATCTAATCAATACCTAACTAAAAATTAATATCACCTAAACCGCCCTCAATTTAAAATATAAGTTCCTAAGGCTTAACTAAATACTAAACAGACTGCTGAAAATTAAACCTTAAAAGATCTACACGCCCTAGTAATGCCAATCCGCAATAATATTTAATCATTTTAGCAGGGCTAAAGGTCTCGCTACCTGCGTTACAAAATTCTCATTTACGACTGCATGGATGCAGAAGGTAGAGCAATGCAGGAGCAATTGCGAGAACAACTAAATAGCCAATTTTTTGCCTAGCTATCAACATGTTTTTCCAGCCTCAAAATAAATCACTTAATAAAGCTAATTGGTATAATACCTATAAACAATTTCATTTTTTACAATGATAGGTCATTAATTAATTGATTTAATTTGAGTAAAAATTTAAATTAAGTAAATGATAATAACTTGTTGCATTTTTGAGCGTTGTTCCTAATACTGATGCCTGTGCTGTGTATCGCGCAGCGCAAAACACCACATGAATACCTTTAATGATCAAAAACACATTGAACACACACCATTAAGGAATTATATGAACAACAAAAAACGCACACAAAAGCTAAGTTATTTACTTGGTGCAGGCCTTGCTATGTTAATGAGCTTTTCTGCAACAAGTAAAGACTACAAAATTATATTAATTCATGGTTTGCAGGTCTCACAAATAACAAACAAGTCGGGTAGTGACGTTGTTAATGATGGCGAAACCTATTGGCAGTCGTACTGGAACAACAGAGCTGACGAACGTATTGATTGGCCTGCATACGAGCGAGTAGAAGGTAAAATTGCAACTGATTGGGTATGGCCTAAATTAAAACAAATTTCTCGCTCGAATCTATGCGATCAGGGTTGTGTATTAGTAACGCATTCAACTGGTGATTTAATTGCACGTCATATTATTGATAATCAGGAAAATTGGCTAGAAAATGCAGGATTTGAGCCACTTAATATTGTGGCTACCTTTGATTTAGCGGGGGCAGGTGGTGGTAGCGAGCTTGCAGATGTTGCAGTAAGTGCATTAACTGGCGCTGCATGGAACTTTGCAGTGGATGCCGCACTCAAATGGTGGCTAGGAAGTGATGTAACAGAAGCCGTAGGCGTTTTACACGACTTAAAAGTAAATAATGCGCGTAAAATTTCGCCGCTTCCTGATGCACGTACCCCTCGTTTACGTTTTGTAGCCGATGGAAATGCATATTTAGGTATAACAGGTGGTTTTTTAAAAGGTAATGATGATTCGGTAGTGGCATCGCATTCGTCATGTGGCGCAAGCTCTGCAAAATCTTTTGGCAGTTGCAGCCAAAGTATTGATACAGATGGACGTTTAAAGTCGCAAGGTGATGCTGTAAATAGCTTTATGCCAAACCATTACCCAATGATGATGAGCGACAGTTACAGCCATAATGAAATCCATAACGCGCAGCGCAAAGGTAATGTGACTATTGCAATGAATAATATAGGCGTTGATGATCAAAATGTTGGTTTTACTACTTTTGATGAAACAACAGGAACTTGGTTTTGGAAAAAGCAGTACCGTTATATAAAAGACTCAAATAGTAAAAGTGCGTCAGCACTTATTTATAATGTGATCCCATAAAAATAAATAGCGTGCAGTGATCTGCACGCTTTAAAGGAATATTTAATACTTATGAAGAAATTTTACGCAGTAGCGTTACTTATCAGTATAGCTTTATATACTTTATGGTTTGTTAACCAAAGTGATGAAGCTCCAATCGATGAGCAAAAAAAAGAGTTGGTTTATCAATCAACTATGGCTACTGCACCTGTTCCTAGTAAAGTGATAGCCATTGATTTACCAAAAAATAAAAAAATAGAGTCAAAAAAACAAGTTGCCTTTAATGAAGATTTAACAAAAGCGGCAGAGCAAGTGGTTATGCAATATGAAAGTGCACTTAAATATCCACCTTACTCTCAACCTTTAAACCCACAAGATGAAGACCGTTTAAAACCAAACCAATTTTATCCTGTAATAAGCCCAATTGATGAATCGGGCACTGAAGCGCTTACTTTGAGCTTAAAGCAATATAGATATGTTTACCCAGAAGAAATTGAGTTGAGTGTAAGTGCAACTAACTTAACAAAAGTAAGTGTTGAGTTATCAAATACAGATACCAAAGAAGTGCTAAATACTCACAATGGCTCAGCGCGACAAGGTGAGGCTATTGTTACTTTTAAAGCTAAAGAAGACTACCCACGTAATTTACAAATATTTGTTGATGCCGATATAGCAGGGAAAAAAGTACCAGTAGTCGCGCAGATTCAATACATGGCGCCTAGTGCCACGTTAACTGGGTTTGAAAATGCTTACCCCCAAAATGAAAATATGCTTGTGCCTGCAAATTTAACTGTAAAAAAGAGTGGCCTTTACCGTGTAAGGGCTAATTTATACAGTGGTAATACACCTCTTGCACATTTAGTGGCTAAAGAGCGTTTGTCAAAAGGGAGTCAAAGCGTTACCTTAAAAGCGCATTGGTCGGTGTTACCCCAAGGTATTACTGATATGCATTTAAGTGACTTTGTGATTGAGAGGATGTCACCAAGTCCTGGTGAGCTCAATAGTTTTGGTAATAGTGAAGTTAGTATTTTTGAGATCACCGATTTTGCATACGATAGCTTACAACAACTACCGTATCAGGCAAATAATCAAGAAAAGCTAAGTTTAGAGTTTTTACAGGGGTTAGCGAAGGGCTAAAAAGAGCTTAATATAAGCCCTTAAATGTGTAATTTAGCTTAAATTTATAGTAACTACATCAGCTTGAGCTGGTTGCTCGTCGTCTGTATTTACAGGCACTTTTGGAATATCTGGCTTATCTAGCGCAATATCACCACCATCTATTACTTCACCGGTTTTTAGGTTTTCAAAATCAAATAATTCAGCATCAGCTAAATGAGAAGGCACTACATTTTGCATCGCTGTAAAAATACTTTCTATACGGCCAGGGTGTTCTTCATTCCACTTAGCAAGCATGTTTTTGGTGTGCTTACGCTGTAAGTTTTCTTGTGAGCCACATAAGTTACACGGAATGATAGGATAACCCTGTACAAAAGCATATTGGCTTATGTCGGCCTCTTTGCAATACGCCAATGGACGAATAACCATATGCTCGCCATTATCGCTCATTAATTTAGCCGGCATACTTTTAAGCTTGCCACCGTAAAACATATTTAAAAAGAGTGTTTCGATCATGTCGTCGCGGTGATGGCCAAGTGCTATTTTAGTCGCGCCAAGTTCTTTTGCCGTACGATATAAAATACCGCGACGCAAACGAGAGCAAAGTGAGCACGTTGTTTTACCTTCAGGGATTATATCGGTAACAATACTGTAGGTGTCTTCTTCAACAATTTTGTATTCGATATCAAGTTTATCAAGATACTCTGGTAATACATGCTCTGGGAAGCCTGGTTGCTTTTGATCGAGGTTGACCACGAACAAGTCAAACTTAATTGGCGCAACACGTTTAAGATGCTGAAGCATTTCAAGCATAGTGTAGCTATCTTTGCCTCCTGATAAGCACACCATAATGCGGTCGCCCTCTTCAATCATATTGAAGTCCATAACGGCTTGACCAGTTTGGCGGCGTAAACGCTTTTGAAGCTTATTTAAATTAAATTGAGCTTTAGCTTGATCTGAATGTGACAATTACGCCCCCTTGATAAACATACGCAAAGTTAATTGCTAAAAATAAAGGGGCGTATTATATACCCAAGTACTATGGGTATTAAAGCGCTAGTTAAGGCTTTGTTTAACTTTTGGCAAGAGGGCTGACATAACCGTCTGGTTTTAATGCAAGTACATCGCAATCTAAACTATCAATTACATGCTCTGCGGTGTTACCCACTAAAGCCGCGCTTAAACCAGTACGTCCAACAGTGCCAATAACCACTAATTCACTATTTAAACGTTTAGCTACATCGGGGATCACATCCTCAGGTAAGCCTTCTTCAATAAAACATTGCTCTGTCGTTAAATTAAAGTCGTTAGCAAGCTGTGTTGTAGATTCAATGTGGTGTTTTTTTACTGATTCGTTATACACACCTGGGTTAAACTCTGGAATTTCGATAGCAATATTTACAGGTGTGGCTGGGTATGCATTAACTAAGTTGAGTTTTGCGTTTGCCAGTTCACATAAAAACTGTACATCTTTAATAATGCGTTTGTTAAGTGCAACGTGTTCATCGTTTTCGCTTACTGCGTTAATAGCAGCTAAAATATTACCATTAGCTGGCCACGCCATTTCTTTTACAAACAACACCGGGGCAGGGCACTTTCGTACTAAATGCCAATCGGTAGGGGTGAATATAACTGATTTAAGCGCGCCGTGCTGATGTGTGCCTTTAATGACTAAGTCGAAGTTGTGCTCCATAACGGTATTAATAATGGCTTCGTAAGGACGGTTATGCCAAACCACTTGCGTTTCTATATTGATATCGTTATACACAGAGACCAAGTCGGTTAGCCAAAGTTCACGGTCTTTTATAACAGCGCTTCGCATGGCTTCTCGTTCTTCGCCAGAGAGCATGGTAGTCATTTCGTAAGAGAAGTCGTAAACCGTCATAAAGGCGGTAATACTTGCGCCAGATTTTTTGGCAAGCTCAATTGAGCGTGATAAGCCATGCTGGTCGTCTTTGGTAGGATCGATAACCGCTAAAATGCGTTTTATGGTGTTCATGAGCTACTCCTTAGTTGAAGTTCTATATTTAGTGTAACGTAAATACAAAACAGTTAAAGGGGTAGCACACAAATTGTTGTTCTAAATCAAAGTTACAGGGAGTACTGGCTTAGCAAGGCTTAACTATTGCCGCAGTTTTTGCCAGCGCACTGTTATCTAAAATAGTAATAAATTTACCTTCAACTTTGATTAAATCGGCTTTTTGAAAACGACTTAATAAACGGCTAATGGTTTCAACGGTTAAACCTAAGTAATTACCGATTTCTCCACGGGTCATGGTAAATCTAAACTCTTTACGCGAGAAACCACGTTCACCAAAACGCTCTGAAAGGTTATAAATAAAGCTGGCTAAGCGCTCTTCTGCTGATTTTTTATTAAGTAGTAACAACATTTCTTGATCGTAGGTAATTTCGCTGCTCATTAAACGCATTATTTGCTGGCGAAGCTTAGGTAATTTACCGGCTAGTTCGTCAAGGGCATCAAATGGAATTTCGCATACCATAGAGGTTTCAAGTGCTTGAGAAAAGCTTTGGTGGGCCATTTTGCTAATAGCATCAAACCCGACTAAATCGCCGGCTAAATGAAAGCCTGTAATTTGCTCATCACCTTGCTCTGAGAGTGTATAAGACTTAAATGAGCCAGAGCGTACAGCGTAAATAGCCAGCAAAGGTGCGCCGGACTCAAATAAATAGTCGCCTTTATGCAGTGGTTTTTTTCGCTCAATAATTTCGTCAAGTTTATCCATTTCTTGGCCATTTAACGAAAACGGCAAACACAATTGGCTTATACTGCAGTTATTACAGCTAATAGCACAATTACTTTTAGCGCGACTTTGAGAGAAATCCATAATTTAATCCGTTTTAGTTTTTATATACTGGGGCAAATAAACCTCGAAAGGTTAATACACCATAAACATTAATGTACTAACTTGTCGGTTGCAATAATCAATAAGTAGATACCATACCAAATTATAACACTACCTAATACAATACGGGTCCAAGGATGGTTTATTATGCTATTAAGTTTTTGCGCCGCTAAGCCAAGTGTGATCATGGCTGGAAATGTACCTAGTGCAAAGCATAACATTACAATAGCGCCATCAAAGGCTGTAGGGCTCGTCATTGCCCACGTTAATGCTGAATAAACCAAACCACACGGAAGCCAGCCCCATAACGCGCCATAACCCAATGCTTTAACTGTTGAGTCAACGGGCATTAAATATTTATTAAGCTTAACAATATGCTGCCAAATAAGCGTTTTGCCTATTTTCTCTAACCATTGCAATGTAGGACCTAAACGCATTATATAAACGCCTACCAAAAGCATAAATATTGCTGCAATAAATGAAAGCGTTATAGAAAATGATGTATTTTGTTTAGCAAATTGGCTACTTATACCCGCAACAAGTGAGCCAGCAACCATGTAGCTTAATGCTCGCCCAATATTATAAGCGAATGAGTAGGTAAGTGTTTTACGCTTGTCGCTGGCTAATTGTAAAGAGCTTGCAATACCTCCGCACATAGCAAGGCAGTGGCCGCTACCAATTAGGCCCATAAAAAAAGCGCTAATATAAAGAGGGTCAATCATTACTTTTGTTGTGTTGCTCTTTATCATCTTCAAACAAAATACTGTGACCTTGTTTGTTTAAATCAGAAAATTGTTCGCTTTTAACAGCCCAAAAAAATACACCAATGGCAATAATGACGAACAATATAGCAATCGGGATCAAAATATAAATTATGCTCATAACTTTAAAAGCCTTAGTGAATTGCTAATAACAATAATTGAGCTGGCAGACATTCCAATAACGGCCATCCATGGAGCAACAAGACCAAGGGCTGCGAGCGGCAAGATAGAGGCATTATACAATAAAGACAGGGCAAGGTTTTGCTTAATAATACGCCTAGTTTGCTTAGCCACATTTAATAGGTGATCAATTGACGCTAAATCACTATTTAATAGCACTACATCAGCGCTATTTTTAGAAATATCAGCGCCGGTTTCCATTGCAATAGATAAATGAGCACTGGCAAATACGGGGCTGTCGTTAATGCCATCACCCACCATTGCAACCACCTCATTTTGCGATGACCATTGCTCTACAGCAGTTTGTTTATCTTTAGGTGAGAGGCCTGTTTGCACACTTTCAAGTTTTAGCTGCTTAGCAATTTTTTGCCCTGCATCGGAAGCGTCACCCGTTAGCATATGGCAGCTTAAATTTTGCGACTGCAAAGAGCTAATAAGTTTTGTAGCATCACTTTTTACTTTATCAACAAAATAAAAACGCGCAACTACTTGTTTGTTTATATACAAACTGGCTTGAGCGTTGGTTTTTTTACTCTCAAACCAGCCGCTTTTACCAATAGCATAATGGTTAGCTGCATTTTGTGCGCTAATACCGAGGCCAGGGTGCACCTCTATATTATTTAAATCATGTTTAGCAGGGGGGTATCCGTTAAATGCACTTGCTATAGGGTGCTCAGAATAACGCTCAAGCTGAGCCGCTATTTCTAAAACGTCAGCTTTGCTGTAGTTTTCATCAAATATATCTACCGCGTCGAGTGTAAATTTTCCTTGGGTAAGCGTGCCTGTTTTATCAAAAGCAAATAATGTCAGTTGTGAGAGCGTTTCAAGTACATGCGCTTGCTTTATCAATATGCCTTTTCGAGTAAGTGTTGCAACGGCGCACGTAAGTGCGGTTGGAATAGCTAAACTCAAAGCACATGGGCAAGTGGCAACCAGTACCGAAATAGTGATCCAAAAGGCGTGCTCAGGATCTATTTGATACCAACCAATAGCAGTTATAGAGGCAAATATAAGTAAAGATGCAATAAACCACTGAGCTACTTTATCGGTTATCTCCACTAATTTAGGGCGCTTGGTTAATGCATTGTGTTGCAAGCGAATAATTTGGTTTAAAAGCGTGTTTTGGCCAATTTTATTAATTTTTATTTCTATTACGCCATCGTGATTAACGCAGCCGGCGTAAACATTGTGACCAATAAATTTAGTAACAGGTTGATGCTCGCCGGTCATCATTGACTCATCGACTGTTGTTTTACCTTTAACTAACTCACCGTCGGCTGGAATAGTTTCGCCAGCTTTTATGAGTACTATATCGTTTAGTTTTAGTTTTTTTGCAGCAATAATGTGCTCATTGCCGTTTTCATCGAGTGTGCGGGCAGTAAGAGGGAGTAGTTTTTGTAAGTTAGCTGTAAATTCACTGGCTTTTAATCGGGCTCTAAATTCTAAGTATTTACCTAGCAATAGCAAAAAGGTAAACATACAAACTGATTCAAAATAAACTTCGCCCACTTGCATAAACGTAGCATAGCAACTAGCACCATAAGCCCCAAAAATAGCAAGCGATACGGGTAAATCCATGTTGAGTTGCTTGGCTTTCAAACCATTAACGGCATTAGTTAAAAAGGGCAGGGCGCTGTACAAAATAACCGGCGAGGCAAGCACTAAGCTTATCCACCTAAAATATTGCTCAAAGTTGCTATCCATTCCTGAGAACATGCCAAAGTACATGGCAAATGCGAACATCATTACTTGCATGGTCATCAGCCCAGCAACACCTAAACGACGTATATAAGCTTTAGCTGTTTGCTGCTTTTGTTGGGCTTCTGTATCAGCTTGGAACGGGTAGGCTTTGTAGCCAATTTTAGCCAAAGCGGTAATGATTTCACTCAGTGGTGTGTTTGTTTTATCCCACTGGATCATAGCGCGGTTAGTTGAGGTGTTTACGTCAACGCGCTTAACTGTTTTTAAGCTTAGTAGTTGCTTTTCGATAAGCCAGGCACACGCGGCACAGGTAATGCCTTCAACACTTAATAATACTTCAGAGATGTTGTCGTTTGTGGCTATAAACTCATCTTGTATGTCTTCATTGTCGTAGCTTTTTATAAACGCGAGTTGCTCTGGTACTAATTGCTCTACTTTACCGGCTCGAACAGTACGGTATTTGTAGTAGTCGGTCATGCCTTGATCAACAATGTTTTGCGCAACCGCTTGGCAGCCAATACAACACATTGGCTGCGATGTGTTATCTATAATAACAGTTGCACTAAACCCTTTAGGCACACTCTCAAGACAATGAAAGCAAGAAGTACTCATATTTACTACTACTTATAATTAGGCGCAACTAACAGAGGCTGCTCTGTTGGAAGTGTGATGTTTTCTTTTAACTTCCAGCTGCCATCTATAGGCTCTATAAACACAGAGTAGGCGCCCGGTGTATAGTTTTCGAGTAGGGCTGTAAATTCTTTATTAGCATTTGAAGTTAATGTGGCGGCAAAGTCATGGGCTTTGATGGTGCGATGATAAAATGATAATTTTAATGCAGGTACATTACTATAATCGCCTTTAGTAAATTTAAAACTAACGCGTTCATCAGTAACATTAAGCTCGCCGTGTAAAAAGAGTGCTTTGGCTTTTTCAAACTTAGTAAGCTCTAAATTAATAGCTTTACCTTTTTTGTAGTAATCATCTACCACCATGTCTGGGCCATTGCCCACAGCAGTAATAATTAACGTTATGCACCCAATAATGGCCGCGAGAGGAAAAAAGATTAAAAACCAAGGCCAAAAATTTTTATACCACGGAGTAGGTTGCATAGTTGCTCTAAAATTAGTTTAGGTGGGGTTATTTTATAGCAAATATTTGTAAAAGACTAAAAAAAAGCCTCCGACTGGAGGCTTTTTTGATCTGGATTAATCTATTGAAATAAAAAGATTAATTATTGGTTAACTCGATGTTTATTTATCTTGCGATAAGCTGTAAACATACGCAGTTAACAAGTGAATTTTATCTTCACCTAAAATGTCTTTCCATGCTGGCATAACACCGGCGCGGCCATGATTAAGCGTTTCTTCAACAGCGCGTTGAGAGCCACCATATAACCAAATGTTATCTGTTAGGTTAGGTGCACCAAACGGTAAGTTATGTGCAACAGACCCTTTACCATCAGCACCGTGACACGCTGCACACATGGCAAACTTAGCGGCGCCAGCGGCTGCATCTTTTTGGTTAACAGTACGACCAGATAAGCTAAGAACATGAGCCGTCATTTCTTTTACGCCTTGCTCACCAAGTGCAGCACCCCAAGAAGGCATTGCAGCTATACGACCATAAAGAAGTGTTTCTTTAATTTTGTCAGGTGAACCACCGTATAACCAATCTTTATCAGTTAGGTTAGGGAAGCCAGTTCCACCACGGGCATCAGAGCCATGACACTGAGCACAGTTTTGCGAAAATAAACGCTGACCAATCTCAAGTGCTAATTGACCATCTGTTTGCTCGTGTTTATCACCATTTTCAAGAGCAACTTGCTGCGCTGCATCACCTTCAAATTTAGAATTAACTAAATCTAAAACGGGTACTTGTGCAAGTTTGTTGAAAATTGGACCAAAACGCTCTTCTGCAGCTTCGTACTCTTTATCAAGTTTAACAAAACGGCCTTCTTCTTTAGCATCCGCAACTGCTTTTTTAGATTCAGCTAAAGACGTAATACCCTGATTAGAGCTAGTCCATTTACCTAAACCTTCCCAGTTACCTAAACCTGGGTAAGCTGCAAGGTAATATACAGACCAAACAAATGTTGCAAAGAACATGTACGTCCACCATTTTGGTAGTGGATTGTTTAGCTCTGTAATACCGTCATATTCATGCCCACAATCTTCACCTTCTTTAACGCCGGCATAGTTTTTAAGGTTCCAAACTAATAAGCTAAAGATGATAATTAAACAGGCTAGGGTTAAAACAATAACCCAAATACTCCAAAAGCTAGTCATTTTTCAGACTCCTTTTCCTCGTTAGAGAGTGTGTTGTTATGTTTTTTTTCATCTTCAAAAATGGCATTAGCAGCGTTATCAAAACGATTTTTGCTACGTTTGCTGTATGCCCATACAACAATCACAATAAACAATACTAAAATTACCAGAGTCAAAATGCCTCTGTATGTTCCGTAATCCATAATTTTTTACTTCAAGTGGGTGCCAAGTTGCTGTAAATACGCGATCAAGGCTTGCATTTCTGTTGCGCCTTCGCCGTTATTCATAGCGTTAACTTTTTCAACATCTGCTTGAAGCTCTTCGTCGCTGCCATAACCTAAACCCGGGTGTTTTGGGTTTTCAGGGTTGATAGCAAAAGTATCACGGAAAATTTGTAGTTTTTTCAGAGTTAGGCTTGTATCAACCGTTGTCTCTGCTAACCAAGGAAAACCTGGCATGTTCGACTCAGGAACCACGGCACGTGGGTCAACTAAGTGAGCATAATGCCAATCGTCCGAGTAACGTTTACCTACACGAGCAAGGTCAGGGCCAGTACGTTTAGAACCCCATTGGAAAGGGTGATCCCATACTGACTCGCCAGCTACAGAGTAGTGGCCATAACGCTCAACTTCATCGCGAAAAGGGCGGATCATTTGTGAGTGACAGTTGTAACAACCTTCACGTACATAAATGTCTCGGCCTTCCATTTCAAGCGCGTTAAGTGGGCGCAGGCCTTCAACAGGTTTAGTCGTATCGTCTTGGAACATTAGCGGAGTAATTTCAACTAATGCACCAAAACTAATAGCAAAAACAGTCAGAATAGCCATTAGGCCAACGTTCTTTTCTACTATTTCATGTTTGTTTTGTGAATTTTTATTGCTCATCATCTCACTCCGTTATGCTAATTGTGCTTGCGCGTCTAACTTCAGTGATTCTTTTTCAGCTGAAATTGTACGGAAAACGTTATAAGCCATAACTAACATACCTGTTACGATGAATACACCGCCTACAAAGCGCATAATGTAGAAAGGATGCGACGCTTCTAAAGACTGAACGAAGCTGTACATTAATGTACCGTCAGAGTTAACTGCACGCCACATTAGACCTTGCATAACACCTGAAATCCACATTGCAACAATGTAAAGTACAACACCTACCGTGTGTAACCAGAAATGGGTGTTAACCAATTTAACGCTGTACATACGACCTTGTGCGAATAACGCAGGGATAAGGTGGTAAATAGCACCAATTGAGATCATAGCAACCCAACCTAGTGCACCTGAGTGTACGTGGCCGATTGTCCAATCTGTGTAGTGAGATAACGCATTTACAGATTTAATTGCCATCATTGGGCCTTCAAAGGTAGACATACCGTAGAAAGACAATGAAACAACTAAGAAACGCAATACTGGGTCGGTGCGAAGCTTATGCCAAGCGCCAGACAGGGTCATGATGCCGTTAATCATACCACCCCAAGATGGAACGAATAAGATAATAGACATAACCATACCCAAACTTTGCGTCCAATCAGGAAGTGCAGTGTAGTGAAGGTGGTGAGGACCTGCCCAAATGTATAATGAGATAAGTGCCCAAAAGTGAACTACCGATAAGCGATATGAGTAAACTGGGCGGCCTGCTTGTTTTGGTACAAAGTAATACATCATACCTAAGAAACCAGCAGTTAGTAGGAAACCTACAGCGTTGTGACCGTACCACCACTGAACCATTGCATCTACAGCACCTGCGTAGATAGAATATGATTTAGTTAACGATACTGGTACTGCCATGCTGTTTACAATGTGTAGCACTGCAACAGTAATAATAAAGCCAGCGTAGAACCAGTTAGCAACGTAGATGTGCGACACTTTACGCTTGATTAAAGTACCAAAAAATACTATTGCGTAAACAATCCAAACCACAGCGATTAAAATATCGATTGGCCATTCAAGTTCTGCGTATTCTTTTGAGCTAGTAATACCAAGTGGTAATGTAATCACTGCTAGTACAATAACGAGCTGCCATCCCCAAAATGAAAAGGCGGCGAGTTTGTCTGAGAAAAGACGCGTTTGACAAGTACGTTGAACGACGTAATAAGACGTCGCAAAAAGTGCACTGGTACCAAATGCGAAAATTACTGCGTTCGTGTGTAACGGACGTAGTCGAGAGTAAGTTAACCATGGTGTATCAAAGTTAAGTGCTGGCCAAGCTAATTGGGCAGCAATCAGAACCCCAATACTCATGCCAACGATGCCCCAAATCACTGTCATAATAGCGAATTGGCGTACAACCTTATAGTTATACTCAGTTTGTGATGCTACTGTTTGGCTCATTTTCTGGCTTCCGCTGCAATAAATGCGTTTAGAAATGAATTACCCACTTTAAAAAAGTGGGGCCTACTATTTTTCTCAAGCGTGTTACCTAAAACGTTCAAAGCCTGAATGCTTCAGAAAACAAACTCGAGAAACCCTTATTTTTTGCGGGTGAAATGATAAATTTTTTGGCCTAAAAAAGATAGGTCAATTACATAAAATTATGACATCAATCAAACTTTGTGAGCTTGTTGTTTATTTTTTGATACAGTTTGTGCCTAATTTGCTCTAATAATAACACTCACACTTGTTATTTATAGTCGTGATTATTAGTATTTGCTTTTCTTTGCTGCGACATTGTTATGCTTATATATAGGTTAAGTTTATTTACTGCGTTGATTTTTTTATTAACAGCGTGTGATTTTTCTAAAAATTCAGACGTCAAATTACTTAAAAACGCCAAATGTGAAGCTAATTTACCATGTACTTTTTCAAACGGTGTTAAAGTATGGTTAAGCGAGAAAAACCTTTCACCAGAAACTCCATTTACTATTTTTAGCGACTTACCTGCAAACATACAAATTGAAGATGCCAAGCTAAAAGGGATCACTATGTATATGGGTTATATTCCGCAATTTTTTAAAAAGCATAATGACTTATGGCAAAGTAATACGATGGTTGGTATTTGCTCAGAAAAAAACATGCTATGGGATTTAGAGCTAATAGTAAAAAACTCCACCACATCACAAATTGATACTCTCAACTATTATTTTTATGTAACTTACTAAATTTAATCTTCACTATACTGTACGTGCTTTATTCTATTCAGATCATTAAAGCTCAGTGCCTGATAAAACCTCTACAATTCTCACTCGCTGTAAAAGTAACCTTAAAAAGTTCAATTTTTAATTGCCGCTGAACAAAAAACAAATCCAAAATTCCTTTGTAAGTAACTAATTAAGACTATTTAGCCGGTAACTATGCATAAATATGGTTAGTAATTAACATTTAGTTTTACGCTTTTAATAATGTGCTGTGATCAAGTTGTTAATTTGTCTATTTTTGGTACAAAACTCAAGTAATTACATTTGATTACAAAGTGAATCACTTTGGTTTCAGCTGTGTTTATAATGTTTCTATATTTATTTATAGTATTGTTTTCAATATGTATTTATTAATTAACACTGAAACATAATGTAACCTATGTACCTAAAATGGTTATTCTATTTTGTTGTGTGATATAAAACGAACTGCTGTTAAGTTTTCGTTCAGTTAAAAGCGCCTAAGTTGCCCACCTGACTCACTATTCTAATAAAAAGTGAGCATTACCAATTAAGGTAAATTTCCAACAAGTAGGGTTTATTCATGAAAAAGTCAACTCTTGGTTTAGCTGTAATTGCAGCATTCCCAATGTTCTCAAGTGTGCAAGTTCTAGCTGCTGAAGACTCAGCACAAGCAATCGAAAAAATTCAAGTAACGGGTTCTCGCATTAAGCGCGCAGATATGGAAACCGCTAGCCCAGTTACTATTATCGGTGCTGACGATATCACTGCTTCAGGCGCTGTATCAGTAGACTCTGTACTACAAAAAATGACCGCTACAGGCGGCGCAATGACTAACCCAGGTATTAATAATGGGTCTGGTGGTAATGCATCAATTGATTTACGTGGTTTAGGTTCACAACGTACTTTAGTACTTGTAAACGGCCGTCGTATGATCAACTCAGGTACAGGTGCTGCTTCTACCGTTGATTTGAATACTATTCCGGTATCTATGATCAAGCACATTGAAGTACTTAAAGATGGCGCATCTGCTGTTTATGGTACGGATGCTGTTGCAGGTGTTGTAAATATTATCTTAAAAGATGACTTTGAAGGCTTAGACCTTAACGTTAAATCAGCAATCACTACTGAAGGTGATGCAGATGAAACGTCTTTTGATATCACTATGGGTGGTAACTTCGGTCGTGGTAATGTTGTAATCGGTTTACAGTATACAGACCGTGGCGATGCTTCTCAGGCAGATCGTAGTTTTTCTGATTGTCCATTAACTGAAGATGGCGATGGCAGTGCTCCATACTGTTCTGGTTCTTCTTATACGCCTAATGGCCATGTTTGGTCAGGTGATGAATCTTTGCAAGGTCAAGCTGATGATGGCTGGCACGACTTTGGTACTAGTGACGCTTACAACTATTCGCAATCTAGCTACTTATATACGCCAATGCGTCGTTTAAACCTTACAGGTATTGGTAGCTTTGATTTAACTGATGACACGCGTTTATACTCTGAGTTTACATACTCAAAACGTTGGTCAGAGCAGCAATTAGCGCCTCAACCAGTATGGTTCGACTTTGACTACGCTGAATGGATGGGTGATTCTTTAATCGACCAAAACATTAACTACGGTGATGAAGTTTCTTACGGCCGCCGTATGGTAGACACTGGTACACGTGATTCATCTCAAGTAGTTGATACAGTTCGTTCTGTTATCGGTGCTGCAGGTTATTTAGATAATGGCTTAGAGTGGGATACATCAGTTATTTTTGGTCGTAATGACTCAGTGGATCGCTTAAGCAACCTTCACAACATGGGTTCAATTCAAAGCGAAATTGAAGCTGGTAACTTTAACCCTCTTTCACAAGCTTCATGGTCAAGCAGCAGCTTTAGTGACTATGTTTACACCGAGCAAAACTCAGGTGGTAGTCAATTGTTTATGATTACAGCTGCGCTTTCTGGTGAGTTAATGGAAGTACCAGCGGGCTTTGTAGGTTTTGCAGCAGGTCTTGAGCGTCGTGAAGAAAAAGCATGGTACACACCAGATTCTATCACTTCACAAGGTCTTGCGAATGACCCACGTGTTGATGCAACAAGCGGTCGTTTTGATGTAAACGAAGCATACCTTGAACTTGCTATTCCTTTAGTTGCTGATGCTTACCTAGCACAGAATGTAGAATTAAGCGCTGCGATCCGTGCTTTTGACTACAGCACATTTGGTTCTGATGAAACGTGGAAACTTGGTTTAACTTGGCGCGTAAACGACGAACTAATGCTTCGTGGTGTTCGCTCTACAGCTTTCCGTGCTCCTACAGTTGCTGAGTTATACTCAGGTGATTCTCCATCTTACGAGCAAGTTAGCTTTACAGGTGCACAAGATCAAGCTGAAGTTACAGTGGGCGGTAATGACCAATTAACACCTGAGTTAGCTGATACAGTTACTGTTGGTGTAGTTTACGAACCAGAGTGGTTTGATGGCTTCTCAATGACGTTAGATTACTACGACATTGAAATTGAAAACGCTATTGCTACAGTAAATAACCAATACATTGTTGACTCATGTCTTGCATCAGATGGCTCTTTAGCTAATCAATCAACAGCACTTTGTAGTTCAGCAAATATTGATTTTAACCAAAGCACTGGTCGTATCTCGTTTAATAACCAACTACAAAACGTAGGTTATGAGCAAACAAAAGGTTATGACTTAAACTTAAATTACAAATTTGATTTAGCTGGTCTTGCTTGGAACACGTCATTAGATGTTACTTACCTTGACGAATACACTGTTGATGTTATTGAATCAAGCATTGATTACGCTGGTTTAATCACTTCTGGTATTGGTGGTTATGCTGACGTTAAAGCAAACTTTGAGTTAGATGTTAAAGGTGATGTTTGGTCTGCGAATTACAAAGCACGTTACATTGCTGGAATGGATAGCTACAGCTGTCTAGGTAAAGAATCTACATGTTATGCACCAACAACACCATCTGTTGTTTACCATGATGTAAGTGGTTCTTACTTTATCAGTGAAATGGTATCGTTAACCGCTGGTGTAAATAACTTATTTGATAAGCAACCACCATACTACTCAGGTAACAACGATTCTAACACTGACCCGTACACATACGATGTACTTGGTCGTCGTGTATTTGCTGGTGTAAACGTTAAGTTTTAATTAGCACATTAATCGTATTAAGGCTCAGTTTTTACTGGGCCTTTTTTATTGAACAAAACAAAGGAGACAAGTACACTTAATACCATTATTAGAAGGAGAACTGATTGTTAAAGCAAGACGAAAACTTATCTTTTGTCATTGAACCAGAGCTCAACCCGCGTGCTGAGCAGCGTATTGATCTGTATTTTTCTATACCCAATGAAATGGGTATTAACCCACAAACTCTCACTGAAGAATCTTACTTTAATAACCACTTTAAATCGCACTTAGCGTATAACGCTAACAACATTCACTTACCCTTAGTAAGAAGCCGTTTTGTTAGTAAAAACAAAGGTGAGCAACAAGATTACCGCCAAAACCTTAATTTGTTTTGCTATCAGGTTCGTCTAGCGCTTGATGCTGATATACGAGACGCACTTAAAATTGAAGATGTTGAAGATTTTTTCCAGCGAGCTATCGAGTTATTTGGCCAAAGTGAAGGATTACTTAAAAAGCTTAGGCGTTACACACCTGATGATGAAAAACTAATCCCATTTTTTACTAATGCTGATAACTATTTAAGCTGGCATGTTGAGCAGTCATTTTTAAAGCTATTAGATGAAGGTCCACGTAGTAGCGATTTTGCAAAAGAACGTAATGATCTACTGCAATTTTGTAAAAACGAGAATAGTTACCGCGGAGAAAAAAACTATAACTCCGAAACCACATTACAAGACGCAAACCGTATAACCAATAAAATGCGTCTGCTACAACGTCTAATAGAGCATGGCGTTATTTTACAGCGGCAAACACGGTTTCTTAATAGCTACCTTAAACGTTTAGTTAAAGGCACAGTGACTGCGGTTATTATGGCATTTGTAATGGTGGTAATACTAAACGCCCGCTCAACCTTTACGGAGGTAACTGCCACGCTAATATTAATTTTAGGGGTTATTTACGGGCTACGTGAAATATTTAAAGAAGATATAACACGGGTAATTTGGCGGGCTATTGTTCGCGGTCGGCCTAAATGGCGTTTTAGTTTTAAAAACAGTATTAGCAAAGATAAAATAGCCAGCCAATTTATTTGGCTAGAATATGTTCGATTTAAAAAAATTCCGCAAGAAGTTAAATCAATATTTTCAAAGCGTCGCCAGCAAAATAAGCAAGCGGCGCAGTGGCTGCACTTTGCAAGCGAAACACGAGTAAGCGCAAAAGAGTTTTTACCAGGGTACGATACGCTACAGCAAACATTGCAGTTTAATTTAGCGCCATTTGCGCGTTATTTAAAACGTGGTGAAGGTAAGTTATACCATTTAGATAGTAATAAAATATCTAAACAAGGGGTAGAGCGGCGTTATCAGTTAAATATGGTACTTGTATTAACTGAGGAAGATAAAAAGCTTTACCAGCGCTATAAAATAACGCTAAACCGCAGTAAAATCATAAATATAGAACTTATTTACTCTAAAAAGTAGGTTTATAGCCATACATTAAAAAAGGGGGATAGATGAAATCTATCCCCCTTTTTTAATTATTTAAACGTTACTTAGTTAGCTAAACCATGTTTGCTATATAACGTCACTTTGTCTGAAACAAGTGTAATTTCGATATTTTTAGATTCGTCGCCCCAAACACAGTTTGTGTGCAGTGTTTTTTCAACACAGTTATCAGCACTGCCTAAAATGGCTTCTACTTCAGTTTTGTCCATGCCTACTTTAATTTTTTCATAGCTTTCTAGATTTACTTTAGAACACGCTGCAAGGCTTAAGGTAGCTGCGATGATAAGGAATTTTTTCATTGTTATATCCTGCTAAATATTAATGTTTAAATTTTCTAATTTGGACAATCATGCCCATTCGAGGGTGATCAAAGTAATGTACTTCGCCACTTATTACACGTCTAAACTGCGAAAAGCGGGCTGATTCTATATTGCCGTTTTCTAGCTTTTGGCTAATATCAAAATTAGCTGTAATGTATAAATAATGTCGTAAATGTATTTTAAATAAACCATCTAGCTCCCATTCAACATTTGCCTTGTCAGGGTCGTCGAAAAGCTCAGGTTGCGTATTTAATAAGCTTACAAAGTCAGGATTTGAATAGCTTGGAATAACATTATTATCACTTTTAATATGTTTTCCAGCTATTAAATGCATGCTCGGTGCTCGTGACTTACTGGCGCCTTCAAAGCGCCATCCGGTATGCAAAATAGGTGTTAACCCTTTTCTGTCGAGCTGACGCAATTGAGTTTTAAACTGTAGTTGTTCAGGTGCTAACAAATAGGTTTGCTGCATATGATCCTGTGCTGCTACTTGTGGCGTTACAGGTAATTCATCGTAGCTTTGCATGTAATCAGTGCTGTCGTCGCATACACCAGATTGCGGGTTTGAGTTAACTAATGAATCAGTAAAAGAGTGCTTTTTAAAACGCGCGTCGCCATCTATACAAGCTTGCATTGCTTGCTCTGTATAAATAGGTGTCATTAAATCTAGGCTGTTTTTATCTTCAATAGTGTCGTGTTTAAGCGTAAAGTCTTCTTGTAAGTATGGAGCAGGGCGCTGCTTAAATACCAGTACTTCAACTTCAAACCAACGTTCTGCAAATGCAGTGCTGCTAAATAAGCAACATAAAACAATAAGCGATTTTTTTAGCAACATTAATGGCTAACCTTTTTTTCGAAATCTGCAATCATTGCAGTGACCATTTTTAAGCGTTCGCGAGCGTTAGCTTCACTAATTGCGAAGCGCAGTTTATTTGCGCCATCCATTTTGTACACCTTAGGTGCACTTTGTATCAAGCCAATGATGAAGCTAGGGTTAACCTTCGTGTTTTGACTAAACTCAAAGTAGCCCCCTTTAGGGTTTGCTTCAATTTTTGTTATACCTAAATTACTCGCTTGCATTTTAAGCTGTTGCAAACTAAATAGATTTTTAGCAGCGTCAGGCAGTAAGCCAAAGCGGTCTATTAGCTCTACTTGTAATTCATCCATATCAGCAAGACTAGCACAACTTGCTACGCGCTTGTACATGCCAAGACGCGCATTAACATCGTGAATGTAGTCATCAGGTAGTAATGCAGGGAGTTTTAAATCTACTTCTGTTTGTTTTTGTAATAGGTTTTCAAGGGTTGGCTCTTTGCCTTCACGTAACGCATTTACGGCTTGTTCAAGCATTTCCATGTACAAACTAAAACCAATTGTTTGCATTTGCCCTGATTGATCGTCACCTAATAACTCACCGGCACCGCGTATTTCTAAATCGTGAGTTGCAAGAGCAAAGCCTGCGCCTAAATCTTCGAGTGACTCTATGGCTTGCAAGCGTTTTGATGCATCTTTAGATAAAGATTTAGGATCGCCAGTTAACAAATAAGCATACGCTTGGTGATGGCTTCGTCCTACACGTCCTCGTAATTGGTGTAACTGAGCAAGACCAAGCTTATCGGCTCTGTCCATAATAATAGTGTTTGCAGTGGGTACATCTATTCCGGTTTCGATAATAGTGGTACACACCAGTACGTTGTATTTTTGGTGATAAAAATCAGCCATTATTTGCTCAAGTTCTTGCTCGCGCATTTGCCCGTGAGCTGAGGTCACACTTGCTTCTGGCACCCATTCACTAATTTCTTGAGATACACGTTCAATGGTTTCTACGTTGTTGTGTAAAAAGTATACTTGGCCACCGCGTTTAATTTCACGAAGTACTGCCTCGCGAATTAAATCACTATCTCGTTGGCGTACAAACGTTTTAACAGCTAAACGCTTAGCTGGCGGGGTCGCAATAATAGATAAATCACGCATACCACTCATAGCCATATTCAAAGTACGTGGTATTGGCGTTGCAGTTAGTGTGAGTATATCTACATCAGCACGTAGTGCTTTAATTTTTTCTTTTTGGCGAACACCAAAGCGATGCTCTTCATCTACAATTAGTAAACCTAAGTCGCTAAAATTAATGTCTTGCTGGATGAGTTTATGGGTACCAATAACTATATCTAACTTACCATCAGCCATTTTTTCAAGAGTGTCTTTTTGCTGCTTGCTTGAGTTAAAGCGTGAAAGCACACCCACTTCAATTGGAAAGTCAGCAAAACGGTCTTTAAAGTTTTCATAGTGCTGTTGAGCTAGCAAGGTGGTAGGCACTAATACAGCAACTTGTTTATTATCGTTAACCGCTACAAAAGCAGCGCGCATGGCTACCTCTGTTTTACCAAACCCTACATCACCACATACTAATCGGTCCATGGCTTGTTTTGATTGCATATCGCCAAGTACGGCTTCTATTGCGTTACGCTGATCGTCGGTTTCTTCAAAAGGGAAACTGTCGCTAAATTGACGATATGTTTGTCCATCAAGCGTAAATTTGTTGCCTGGTTTGGCTTGTCGCTGAGCATAAATATCAAGAAGCTCTGCAGCTACGTCTCGCACTTTTTCAGCCGCACGTTTTTTAGCTTTTTCCCACGCGTCTGATCCTAATTTATGTAGTGGGGCACTGGCCTCTTCACCACCAGAGTATCGGCTAAGCATATGCAGCGCTGATACTGGTACATAGAGTTTAGCTTCACTGGCGTAGGTGATAGTTACAAACTCGGTAATAACACCTGCGGCATCTATTGTTTGCAGCCCTTGGTAGCGGCCAACACCATGATCTAGGTGAACAATAGGTTGACCCTCTTTAAGCTCGGCTAAGTTTCGTATAAGTGCATCTTGGCTTGCTTCGTATTTGTGTTTACGACGCCTACGCTGCGATACTTTAATACCTAATAATTCTTGCTCGGTAATAATAGCAAGGCTTGGCTTAGTGCCAAGGACCACACTTTGCTCAAGCGGGCTTACAATTAAACCTACGTCGCTGTCGCTTTTTGTAAATTGCTCTAGCGTGTCAAACTCTTTAAATTTAATGCCACTTGGTTTTAATACACTTAATAGCGATTCTCGGCGTCCGTCTGATTCAACGCTTAGTAAAATACGGCCTTTGTTCTTTTTTTGCTGGGCAACGTAATTTATAAATGCACCATATGGTTCATGTTGCTTATGATCTATACGAATGGCTGGTAATTCACTAACGCTTAGATTTTTATTGCCTGCTTTAGTGCCAAGCTTGGCAAGTGATAAGCGAATACGAGAAAATTCACCTAAGTTAGAAAATAGCTCATTAATTGGCTGATATAACTCTGTTGGCTCTAATAATGGGCGTAGTGGATCTACTCGGCGGTTTTCGTAGCGTACATTTACGTCGTGCCAAAAGTTATCTGCAGCATGCTCTAAATCGCCTAGTTGCATTACTGTGGTTGTATCTGGTAAGTAATCAAAAATAGTGGCGAGTTTTTCAAAAAACAAAGGCATGTAGTATTCAATACCTGCCGGCCAAGTGCCTTTACTAACTTGCATGTAAACAGAGTCTTGCTCTGAGCTTGCGCCAAACTTTTCTCGGTAATTTATTCTAAAGCGTTCAACGTCAGCTTCGTTTGTAGGAAACTCGTGAGCAGGAAGTAATTCAATTTTATCTACTTTTTCGTCAGAACGCTGGGTTTCTACATCAAATAAGCGAATGGTATCAAGCTCGTCATCAAAAAAGTCGAGCCTAAATGGGTGTGGGCTACCCATAGGATATAAATCAACTATAGAGCCGCGAATAGCATACTCGCCGTGCTCCATAACTTGTTGCACGTGTAAATAACCAGCTTGCTCTAAGTTGCTACGTAAGTTATGAGTATCGAGCTTATCGTCTACTTTAAAATTAAGTGTAGATCCGTAAATAAATGAAGCAGGCGCAGTACGGAGCATTAATGTAGATACAGGCACAATTAAAACGCTTTGTTTTTCGTTTTTAAGGGTGTTAAGTGTGGCTAAACGCGCTGAAATTATATCTTGATGAGGGGAGAAGTGATCGTAGGGCAGAGTTTCCCAATCAGGAAAAACCATTACCGGATTATCGGGTAACAGGTATTCAAGCTCGGTTTCAAGGCGTAAAGCACTTGGCGTATCAGGCGTTACAATTAAAACCAAGTCATCTTGTTGTTTTACGCCCTCAGCAATGGCAATACTTAAACCACTGCCACTAAGCTGCCCCCATTGAATTTTATCTTTTTGAGATTTTACCCAAGGCAAGGCTGCCCATTGCTCAAACGCCATTTATTACTCCATTTACAATGTGGCGCTTGTGTGCAAGCGCCATAATATTATTTAGTCTCGGTAAATTTTTGTTAGGTCTTGGTAATGATCAATTCTACGGTCGCGTAAATACGGCCATATACGTCTTACGTTTTCAGACGCTTTTTGATCAAGTTCTACCACTAAAATTTGCTCATCAGTGTTATTGGCCTCTGCCAATATCTCACCTTGTGGGCCTGCAATAAATGAGTTGCCCCAAAATGCAATACCTTCGCTTTGCGCACTTGGATCGCTCTCATGGCCTACTCGGTTACAGCTAATCACAGGCACGCCATTGGCAACAGCGTGGGCACGCTGAACAATAACCCATGCATCTTTTTGACGGGCTTGTTCATCGTTATCATCACGTGGATCCCAGCCAATTGCAGTTGGGTAAATTAATATTTCAGCACCAGCCATTGCCATTAAGCGCGCTGCTTCTGGGAACCATTGATCCCAACAAACTAATACGCCTAATTTACCTACAGAGGTTTGAATCGGCTCAAAACCTAAATCACCTGGGGTAAAATAAAATTTCTCGTAAAAACCAGGGTCATCAGGAATATGCATTTTTCGGTATTTACCGGCAATGCTGCCGTCTTTTTCAAGGACTATAGCGGTATTGTGGTATAAGCCTGTCGCGCGTTTTTCAAATAAAGAGGCAACAATGACTATTCCGAGCTCTTTGGCAAGCTCGCCTAAGGTATTACTACTTGGGCCCGGAATTGTTTCAGCTAAATCAAATACGTCTACGTCTTCAGTTTGGCAAAAGTAAAGGCTGCGGTGCAGCTCCTGTAAAACAACTAGCTGTGCGCCTTGCTTGGCTGCATCGCGAATTCCGGCAATTGATTTTGCCATATTTTGCTCTGCGTTATTGCTATTAGATTGTTGTACTAAGGCTACATTTAATTTTGCAGGGCTTGTCATTGTGCTGCTCCAGCTAAAAATCCACGAGGTAGTTGCATGGTAATACAGTGCAAACTGCCAAATTGTTCAATAATAGGTTGGCAATTAATGCCGATAATTTCATGCGTTGGATACGCTTTTTGAATTTGCGAAAGGGCAAGTTCGTCATTTATATCGTTATAAGTAGGTACTAAAACCGCGTTATTTATAATTAAATAGTTAGCGTAGGTTGCAGGTAAACGCGTATTCTCATTGTCGTATGCTGCTTTTGGCCAAGGCAATGCAATTAAAGTATATGGGGTGTTATTTGCTGTTTTAAAGCTCTTTAGCTGTTTTTCCATCGCGCTTAAGGCGCTAAAATGTTCATCATTTTCATCATCACACTTTACATACACCAGTGTATTATTAGGCGCAAAACGCACTAAGGTATCAATGTGGCTGTCGGTGTCGTCACCCGCTAAATAGCCATGCTCTAGCCATAAAAAATCGGTAGCGCCTAAATGGCTTTTTAAGAGGCTCTCTATTTCGTCAGCTGATAAATCAGGGTTACGGTTTTTATTGAGTAAACATTCGCTAGTTGTAAGTAAAACGCCGTGTTCGTTTATTTCAATACCACCGCCTTCAAGCACCATATCAATTTCTTGATACTGGTTATTTGTATCGCCAAGCGCTTTTACCAAGCTTTTATTAATTTGATTATCAAGCGCGCTTTCAAATTTATTGCCCCAACCATTAAATGTAAAATCAACCACATTTAGCTCAAGCGGATTGTTTATTGATGCACACGTTAAAGGGCCATGATCGCGTGCCCATGTATCGTTTGTAGGGGTAACTAGAAAATGAACTCGGCTTAAATCAATAGCGGCGTTTTTAAGCAGCGCTGTTATACTAATTTTTAATGCTTCACTGTGGGCTACTATTACAAGCTGTTGCTTGTGTGTTATTTGCTTTGCAAGCTCAACATAAACGGGTTCTACACGCGCTAAATTATCAGCCCAGTCGGTGTCTATATGCGGCCAAGTTAGCATTACAGCATCTTGCTCAGCCCATTCTGGTAAAAGTCTAAAGTTCATGAAATTTTGATACAAATTAAGGTGCCGCTAGTTTAGCATTTTACGTAAATATGTCAGCTAATTATCACTGTTAGGTTCAGCATTAACTTGTTCAAGTTCTTGGCGTTTTTTTAGTTGGCGTGTTTGGGCGTGTAAGCTTGCTCTTACTACAAGCTCTTGGTCGGTAGTTCTGATTGATGTAAACAGCATAGTGTATTGATAATGTTCATTATCTTTTTTCTCAACAGCAACTACTTCGGTATAACAATACACTGCAGAAGCTTCGTGATGCAAAAATAGCTTCGTTCTGAATGCTTGGCCAATTGAATAAACGTCTGGGGAGGTAAAGCGAATACCGCCACCGCCATAGCTGTCACATTGAATGGCGCTATCTTGTGCTTGCTCAGAGGCTAAAATATGGCTCATGATTAAATCAATTTTACGAGACTGCGCCTGTAAAAAGGCGGCTAGTTCTTGCGCAACATCACCTAAATTTCTAAGCGGGCGTAAAGAACTTTGCTCAAGCTCACTGACCTCATTAGCTAACCTAAATAGGGGAGGGATGTCGTCTTCAAGTTCAAGTTGCGATTTAGGAACTTGGTTGTCAGATACCGCGAATAAATTCACTCTTATACTTTCATTTATTTGAAAATACTCTTCAAATTCGCTTAATCTTTGGCTTTTCATAACTATCTCCACTACGCATTAGCTAACTCGAGTAAACCCATACAAAGCAGCTATTTACGGCGCTATCTACATAGAATTTACGGCTACTATTTACAGGTAAATTTGCTTTGTTTTTACTAAAACCTACTGAATCGAGAAAGTGTATTTAAATATCATTACAGTTCAATATGTTAGTAACTTTTCAACCAAAGTTTAGTTTAGCTAAATAGTAGCGTTGTAAGGGAGAAATTACTAGGTCTATTAATCTGTCGGCCTTACACCCATATAAAATAAGTAAAACTGAGCAAAGCATTCGCGTTCTGTTCTTGGGCGTTATCCATATCCATTAAGCATTTATCAAACATAAAAAAGCGGCCAATGTCATCCTAACATCGGCCGCTTGGGTATTGATTAATTAGCGTATAAACGTGCTTACTTAAGTAGAGCGACTAATTCATGTAAATCTTTCACAACGTGATCTGGTTTTTTTGCAAGTGGGTAAAGCGCTTTACCTGGGCGTGCAATAAATGTAGTTTGTAATCCGGCTTCTTTAGCGCCTGCTACATCCCAACCATGTGCTGCTACCATCATTGCTTCATTTGGCGCTACATTTAACTTTTTGAGTACCCACTCGTAAGCACGTAAATCTGGTTTGTATATTTTAATATCTTCAATGCTGTAACGCGCATCAAAGTAAGACATTAAACCAGCGCTTTCAAACTGTGCCTTAACACCTTTGTTTGAAGAATTAGTAAGGCTTACTAACTTATAGCCTTGTGCTTTAAGTTTTGCCAGTCCTTCTTTAACATCATTATGTGGTGGGAGTGTTAAAAGCGGGGTGACAATGGCTGTTTTTGCTTGTTCACTTGTTATGTCTATATTGTTATTTTGTGCCACCATCATTAGCGATGCCACACCAATTTGTCCAAAATCGTGGTAACTACCGCTTACTGTATCTACTAATGAGTGGTGCAACATTGTAGAGAACCATAAAGGTAGTAAATCTTCTCGACCACCTAGCGCTTTACCAATTGAGGTACGCATTGATGTTAAATCAAGGAGTGTTTCGTTAACATCGAAAATAAGTACTTTAGGTTTTTCTTGAGTTTTCATTTCATCAGCCATCGCATAGCCAGAAACTAAGCTTGAGCCGACAAGTAGTGAAAGAGTAAGGTTTTTTAACGATTTTAAAATAGACATTAATTTTGCTCCGATTCAAGTGCTGCCATAATATCAATAGGCTCTGCACGTAGGGTGTAGTCTTCGTTTAAGAATGCGTAAGTAATAACGCCTTCTTGGTTAATTACGTATGTTGCGGGTAGTGGTAATTTAAAGCTTTTATCACCGTAGTAGTGCTCAAAATCAATTCCAAACTGTGTATAAAGTGCTTGAATGCGCTCATCGAGTGTAAACAATAAGCCAAACTGCTCTGCTACTTTATTACACACATCTGACAGTACATCGAAATCTAGTTCATTTTTTTGTTTAGTTGAGAGTGTTTCATCAGGTAACTGTGGTGAAATAGCAATTAACTGGGCACTTTGCGTTTTAAATTGCGCTAAGTAATCGTTCAGTGCTTTTAACTCTAAATTACAATAAGGACACCAACTACCACGGTAAAAGCTAACTATTACTGGGCCTTTATTTAATAAATCATTAAGCTCGATACTTTCACCGTTATGATTTACTAAGCTAAAGTTTTCTACCTTTGCACCAATTTGTAAGGCGTTACCTTTAATGTGCTGAGCTATAAGCTCTTCATTTGTTGTGTCCATTAATGCGAGTACATCAGCAGGTAATTTTGCTTCTTTTTGCACATTGTATGCATCTATTTGTGCTTTTAAACTCATTACTAAATCTCAAATTAAAACATATTGCGATTATGTGTGTTCTAGTTATTTAAATAAACATTGCAAAACTGAAAGCTTCATTCGAAAATATTAAACATTGAAAACACATCTAAGCTAGCCAATGTACAATTTAAGTGATTTAGAAACCTTTATTGCGGTGGTCGAAAACAAGGGGGTATTGGCTGCAGCGCGTGAGCAGCGACTATCACCCGCAACTGTAAGTCACAGGCTTAGTAAACTAGAACGAGAACTAGCCACTGTTTTAGTTTTTAGAGATAGCAGAAGAGTAAGGTTATCGCCTGCTGGTGAATTATTTTACAGCCGTGTCGGTGCCATAATTGAAGCACTACATGACGCCGAACATAGTATAGGTGCACGTAGCTCATCGGTAAGTGGTTTGTTGCGCGTTACTATGCCGCCTTGGATTTTTTCAAAATATGTAATGCCAAAACTGACTGAGTTTGAGAGTAAGTATCCACAGCTTAAGCTCGATTTTTTAATAACTGACCATTTTGTGAATGTAGTGGATGACGCGCAAGATGTAGCGATACGAGTGGGCACATTAACAGACTCAGGGCTGCTTTCTCGCAAGATAGTTAATAACAGCCGTTTACTTTGTGCTGCGCCTAGTTATATAAAAAAGCATGGTATGCCTGCAACACTAGCTCAATTAGAAGAGCATTATTGGGTATGCTTACCTTGGCAAAGGCAACTTAAGTTATTTGATGAGCACGGTGGTATAAATACATTTAATGCAAAAACGCGTTTTACTATTTCTAACTCAGATAACATGACACAGGCTGCTATTGCAGGGCACGGTATTGCTATCAAATCTAAAATAGCGATCAGCGAAGAGCTAAAAAGCGGTGCGCTTGTTGAAGTTATGCCGCATGTTATGGCGCAAAGTGATGCTCCGGTGTGGTTTTTACGCCCGCAAAACAGTTTAACAACGCGTAAAACAGATGTGTTTTATGAATTTATGAAATCATTATTTTTGAGCTGTAAATAATCTATTGTAGCCGCGTTTTAACCCTGATATAAGTAAAAAACCAAGCAGTTCAGCAAGCACTGCAATTATAATGGCGCTAATAATTGCTGCTATTATAGAGTCTTTTTTTAGCACTATTTGGCCTTCAAAGCGCTGCCATACCTGTTGCTTAATATCGCTTAGGTTGCTCGTTAGAGTAAAAACATAAGGCGATTGCTTAAATTGCTCAACCGCTAACTGGAGCGATTGCTGACGCATATTAAGGGTATGAATATGTTCAGCGCCTTTGCCTACAATTTTATCGCCTAAATTTTTATAGTGTTTTATTAGTTTATTTAAATCGTTATTAAAGTATGTGGCAGCGTCATTTTTAAAAGGTGAAATTGCGTTATTTGCTTCAATTAATTGTGCATTGAGCGCTTGACCAAAATCACTTACATAGGCCGGAATTTGTACCCCTAGCAGCAACCCACAAGCAAAAAAACTAAGTCGAATATAATCTAAAAATTTACTCATTTATGTTCTTATCCATTTAAATAACGCTAAATTAACATTTAATCTTGTTTTTATGCCAAAAACTCGTAACCTGTTGGTAATAAAAATAACAACAGGTGCGTGTTAAGGATGACGAAAAAAGTAAAAATCACGTCAACATTTGTTGATATTTCGAAGCAACTAAAGCGCTTTGTATCGCGTATAGTTCAGCCCGACGATGTAGAAGACATTGTGCAAGAAACGTTTATAAAAAGCTATGAAGCTGATTTAAAACAAGACATTCAGTTTACCCGCAGTTATATGCTCAAAACAGCAAAGCACTTAGCACTTAACCATATTGCTAAATGGGATAACAAATTTAATGATTCGTTAGAGCATGATAACGAATTACCCGTATTACTCAAATCAATGCAGCTTGAAGATGAATACACATCTAAAGAGCGCTTTTTACTTTTTTGTAGAGCTACCGAGCAACTAAGCTCGTCTATTCGTAAATGCTTTATATTAAAAAAAGTATACGGTATGAGCCAAAAAGAGATAGCAGAACAAATGCAGTTAAGTCAAAGTACTGTTGAAAAACACATTGCAAAAGGGTTATTACAAACCATGCTTTATATGCGTGAGTATGAACAAGGCAATGAAGTACACCCAAAAGCACAGGCTCACCCTATTTCAGTAGGGAGGGTTGCAGAATGAGTAACGTTCATCAATTTAATTCAAAAGATCTCATTTTAGAGAAATCATGTGACTGGATAAGTGCCATCGATCGGGGTTTGACCGATGATGAAAAAGAGCAATTTAAATTATGGATGATGCAAAGTACGGCTCATCAAGACGCTATTTATGAACTAGCCCAATTATGGGATGAGTTATCTGTATTAAATGAGTTAAGTAATTTATTTCCACAGCACAATAGTGCAAAAGAATCTAAAAAGAAGTGGATGTTTTCTTATTCAATTGCAGCGAGTTTATTTGCTGCGTTAATGGTATGCAGCTACTTATTAATTAATTTAGAAAACGGCTATAACCAAGAGCTTGCGAAAGTTAATTACACTAAAATTTACAAAACAAAAGTAGGTGAACAATCCACTTACGTTCTGCCAGATGGCACTATTGTGCAGCTTAATACCAATAGTTTATTAGAGGTTGCATACAGTAAAGGGCGCAGGCAGTTGTTACTCAGCAGAGGGGAGGGGCGTTTTAATGTAGCAAAAGACGCAACACGTCCGTTTAGTGTTATGGCAGGTGATAAAAGTTTTACAGCCCTTGGCACGGTATTCAATGTGCAGCGCAATACGTCATCAGACTTAGAGCTTGTAGTGACTGAAGGTAAAGTGATGATCACTGATCCGAGCGTAGCCGTTGATGCTAACGACTTTAAAGATTATCAGCTTGCAGATAATAGCACGCAAAAAATTCGTAAAATTAACGCCAATATTGTTATCTCTGGCGAAAAAGCAGTTATAGAGCAAAGTGTTACTAAACCTATCACTCAGCTTTCAATGGGCGATGTACAACGTGATTTAGCTTGGCAAAACGGCATGCTTATTTTTAATGGTGAACAGCTAAGTGATGCACTAAATGAAGTAAGTAGATACACATCGACTCGTTTTGAATTGTCGTCCGATGCACTGGCGAGTATAAAAGTAGCTGGCGTGTTTAAAGCCGGTGATGTGGAAGGTTTATTAGAAAGTTTACACACTAACTTTTCGATTGAACATGAGCGTTTAGGTGAGCATGTAGTAACGCTAAAACACCACACAGAATCATAAGTAGACGTTATGCACATTAAATTAATGTTAGCTAAAGTTGCATCTATAA
Organism: Pseudoalteromonas carrageenovora IAM 12662; assembly: GCF_900239935.1. Taxonomy (NCBI): domain Bacteria; kingdom Pseudomonadati; phylum Pseudomonadota; class Gammaproteobacteria; order Alteromonadales; family Pseudoalteromonadaceae; genus Pseudoalteromonas; species Pseudoalteromonas carrageenovora. The sequence goes on along the minus strand of NZ_LT965928.1, from coordinate 2,158,125 downwards.
ATACGATAAGTAAAAAAAAGATTAAAAAAAAGAAGCAAAGTAATAGAGGATTTTTGTTTGTCAGCTGTTTATATAAATTGCGCAGTAACCAAACGCATCTATTGAGTGGCTTTAGTGTACTTGCACCGGCTATTTTTAGCTTAAGTGTACAAGCTGCAACTCAAACTACTGGGCAAATGGTGCAATTTGATATAAAAGCGCAGCGAGCAGACAAAGCCTTAATTGAATACGCAAAACAAACAGAGCAAACCGTGGTTTTCTCTTTTGAGTTGGCGAAGCAACATAATGCAAATTCGGTTTATGGATTTTACACTCAGCTAGATGCACTCGAAGCATTACTAGGTGGGACAGAGCTCGATGCGGTTGTTGATCAAAATGGTTTACTGAGTATAAAACTCAAACAAATCAACAGGAATGATAACAACATGATGAAGCTTTCAGCGGTCAGTGCAGCAGTATTACCAGCTTTACTTGCAGCAAATTCGCAAGGTGTAAATGCAGCAGAAGAAGTTGCTCAAGAAAAGATCGAAAAAATTGCTATTGTTGGTAGCCGCGTAGCGGGCCGTTCAGTAGAGGATTTACCTGTTCCAGTAGATATTTTAAGTGCCGAAGCACTTGAAAATACAGGTCAAACAGAAGTTGGCCGTATGCTGCAATCTATTGCACCTTCATTTAACTTTTCAAGTTCGTCAATCAGTGACGGTACCGATGCATTAAGACCTGCAACATTACGTGGTTTAGGTCCTGATCAAACTCTCGTATTGATCAACGGTAAACGTCGCCATCAAGCAAGTATCATTCATATTAATACATCGGTAGGGCGTGGTACTGCGGGTACTGATATGAACGCTATTCCAGCATCGGCTATTAAACGTATTGAAGTACTTCGTGATGGCGCTGCAGCACAATATGGCTCTGATGCTATTGCGGGTGTTATTAATATTGTACTTAAAGATGCGAGCGAAGGCGGTAAAGCAGCGATTAATTATGGTGAATATTCAGAGGGTGATGGCGAAACAATTAATATTGATTTCAACAAAGGCTTTGCATTAGGCGATGATGGTTATTTAAACACAACAATTAATTATCGCGACCGTTCGCCAACAAACCGTGCAGGTTTGCATGGCTCATGTCAGTTTTACGGATGTACTGAGTTAAGTGATGGCACTTTACTTGCCGGTGATCCGCGCGAACTAACGGTTGATAGAGACACGTTTAGAATTGGTGATGCCGACTCTCAGCAATTTGGCTTAACCGTTAATACGGGTTATGAATTAGGTGATGGCGAGCTTTATGGTTTTATCACATACTCAACTCGTGATAACGAATCAGCTGCATTTTTCCGTCATAATGCAAATGCTGGCGGTAACCCAGTATTGCAAGACGGTGATGCAACTATTCCGCTAGGCTTTTTACCTAAAATTAATACAACGATTGATGATGTGTCATACAACTTTGGTTACAAAACCGAATTTGATAACGATGCTAGTTTAGATTTATCGTACACATACGGTGAAAATAGCATTGACTACACAACAAGCGACACAATTAACGCCTCTTACGCTAACTTTTTACGTTATGACCAAGGCTTAAGCGCTGCAGATATCCGTACCACTATTCCTCGCGAAGCGTACGCTTATGGCATGGAATTATCACTACAAACAATCAATATTGATTTCACTAAAAACTTTGATGATTACTCACTCGCTATGGGTGCTGAAATTCGTACTGATGAGTATCGAATTTTAGAAGGCAGCGAATATGCGTATCGCGATTACGACACCAGTAATGGTGTAAGTATTTACAGCGGCTTAAGTGGTGGTGTGGGCTCTGAAGATGCATCTGGCGGTACCCAAGGATTTGGTGGTTCTTCTCCTGCATCGTCAGTTGATGAGTCGCGTGATGTGATTTCGTTTTACCTAGATGCAGAAACTTACATAATCGAAGATGTTATTTTATCGGGTGCACTTCGCTACGATAACTACAAAGGCTTTGGTGACACTGTAAACTTTAAACTTGCAGGTAATTGGGCTGTTACTGACGATATTTCGTTACGTGGTGCATTAAGCTCCGGTTTTAGAGCCCCTTCAATGCAGCAATTATACTTTAATAATATCAGTACACAGTTTGTAGTTGCAGAAGATGGTTCTTTAGTTGCTGAGGAAGTAGGTACATTTAGAAATGACTCTACACTTGCACAAAGTTTAGGTATTCCAAAACTAAAAGAAGAAAAATCGCAAAACCGCAGTTTAGGTATTGTTTATAACGTAACTGATAATATTAATGTGACTGTAGATTACTACTCAATTGATATTGATGACCGTATTGTAATTAGTAACCGTTTAGGCAAAGGGCTTTCTTCAAGCTTAGACGCTGCACTACTTAGCTCAGGTGCGGGTGCGGGCCAATTTTTCTTAAATGGGGCAGATACAGAAACATCGGGTATCGATTTTGTTGCAACATGGAACACCGAAGGTTTTGGTGGCACGCTTGATTTTACGCTAGCTGCTAACTTTACTGAAACTGATGTTGTATCGTTATTTACGCCATCTGGCTCAGGCCTTGAAACAGTGCCAGTAGAAGACGTATTCTCTGATCAAGAAATTTCGATTATTGAAGAGTGGCAACCAGAAGGCCGTATTAATTTAAGTGCGCTTTATCAACGTGATGATTGGACAGTAAACTTATCACTCAATCGCTTTGGTGAGTACACAGTAGAAGACGGTGGTCGCCAAACTTATAGCGCAGAAATATTAACTGATGTTAAAGTTAATTACTTTGTTACTGAAGATTTATCGGTAAATATAGGTGCAAACAACTTGTTTGACGTATACCCAGATAAAAACGAAATTGGTAACTCTCGCTCAGGCACTATTGTAGATGCAAACGGCAACACAATAGTGAGCAGCTCAGGTGTATTTGAATACTCACGTCGCTCAGCGCCATTTGGTTTTAACGGTGCGTACTACTATGTAGGCGCAGAATACCGCTTTTAATTAATAACACTCCCTTTCGTTATTTAACTCAAAGGGCCGCAAGGCCCTTTTTTTGGTTTACCATCAATGTATAACTACGTTATTTAGATACTAAGCTAATAGTGTAATCTTCATACTCTTTAATATTATCCATTACTCTCATTAATGTATTATGTTTACTGTTTTCGTGAGCAGTTATAAGCACCGAACTTATTTCATATTTAGCCGCAAACATTGCTAAGTTAGTCGACACTTGCTCTAAGTCAATCAATCTATCAGCAAAGTACACTGCGTTACTTTCATCAATTTTGAATAAAGCATTTTTTACTGGTTTATCTATTTGAGGACTGTCGAGCGGGCGGTTTAATTCAATAGCCACAGGTTTAACAAATGAAGTAGTTACAATAAAAAATATCAATAAAATGAATACAATATCTAACATTGGTGTCATATCTACATCAGCATTATTTTGAGCTGTTTTATTTTTCATGTTGGACCTTAACGTTAATTAAATGCTGCGGCGCCGCAGCAAGGAATTAGGTACCTATTACTAAAGCTAGCACAGTAAAAATAGTGTGTGGTTAAATAAATGCTCTATTAAAGTTAATAATTTGTATTGGTAATACGTGTTTATTAGGGGGAGTGGGCTAATAGTTGCTTCTATATGATCATAATAAGTAGAAATCGAGCGAGGGTTAATGTTCTGCTCACGCCATTACTTATATCTGTATCGGCAATAAAAAACCCAGCTAAAAAGCTGGGTTGTAGTATAAGCTATTACTTTTAGTGCTTTTGCATGCGGCTCATTTCAGCATGACAGCTTTGCATAGTTAGTAATGTTTTAGCGAGAGCTGCTTCACAGTCAGCAGGTTGTGGCTTATCCATTGCGGCTTTAATTTCTTCAAGGGTTTTATCCTCAACTTCCTCAAGCTCTTTTACGTATGTGCTATCGTTATTTGAGCTAAATGTAGTAAGCAGCGCTGTGTAAGCACGTCTCGCTTCAACAGCAAAAGATGAGCCGTCTTCTCGTTCACCTTTTTCGTTAATAGCATAAGGTTGTAAGCGTTCTACACTCACTTTTCGGGCATCTATCATACGTTGAAAAAGTGCACCAATTGCAGGGTCTTCAACTTTCTCTTGTGCTTTTTGATAAAAATCGATGCCGCTGTTCATAACTTGAATGATGTCAGTAATATGATTTACTTCTGTTCCTTGATGGGTGTTCATAATGACCTCTTTTATTAAATGAATGTATAGTTCGATTTAATAAAAGCAAAGCACGTTCCAATGTTTGTTTTTTATTTTAACTTATTGATAAATAGTGATTTAAATGTATTTTTGAGTTTGCTAGGTTTGTGCGGATATATTAAACCTAGCAATTTTTACATCATATAGTGTAATAAGGTTATTTAAGTTCTTCAGCTACTTCGGCTACTTTTTGGCGTAGCCAAATATGGCTTGCGTCACGATGTAAAAGTGGGCTCCAGATCATATCCAGCTCAAAAGGTGGAATAGGAAACGGCGGCTCTAATATTTTAAGGCCCGGATCATCTAAATAAATATTGGCAGCTTTTGAAGGTAAGGTTGCAATTAAGTTTTTCTCTTTCGCTAGGTGAATAGCTACATGGTAATTACGTGTAAAGGTAGCAATGTTGCGATGTTTTCCAAAGTGAGCCAGTGCTTCATCAACCCAGCCAAGTTTTTGCACATCTTTGGGGTCCATACCGACACCTACGCCAAAACCTGTTTTACTTACCCATATATGGCGAGCTTTTAAATAGCTGTCGAGACTAAAGTGTTCAATAATTGGGTTATCTGCTTTTACCAGGCAACAAAAGCTGTCTTTCCATATACGTTTATGGTGAAAAGATTGAGGTAAATTTTCAAAGCGGTTAATAGCCATATCCACTTTACCGTTTTCAACATCATGAAATGTTACGTCACTGGGTGTAAGTATATCTAATGTTGTATCGGGTGCTTCTTCATGTAATTTACTTAACAGTTTAGGGGCTAGGGTGCTTGCTGCATAGTCGCTGGCCATTATTCTAAATACACGCTTACTTTGAATTGCTTCAAACTCGCGATTAGGCGCGAGGGTTTCTTCAAGGGTCATTAATATGCCACGAATAACCGGTTGAAGCTCAATAGCGCGTTCAGTGGGTACCATACCATCGCTGGTACGTACTAAAATGGGGTCGTTAAATAAGTTACGCAGACGTTTAAGCCCATTACTCATTGCGGGTTGCGTTATGCTTAGCTGATTTGCAGCACGCGTTACGTTGCATTCTCGTAGTAATGTGTCGAGGTAAACCAGTAAATTTAAATCTATTTTACTTATATTCATTGTGTGTGTCCTTTAGCGCTTACCAGTGGTGAATAAAGCGCTGTGCTGTCGGGTAGGGGTAAATATGACTTACCTGCCCATTTTTTATATTTTGTTGTGCTTGCTTCCAATAACTAACATCTATTAGTTCTGGGTGAGTGCTGAGTAAAAACTTTTTATACATAGGGTTTGGCATTACAAATGTACAAAGTTGCTCAGGAAATACATCTTGCGGAGCAACAGAATAGCTTTGCTCATCGGTTAAGTAATCGTCGTAGCTCTTGGCCTTTGGTAGGGCTCTAAAGTTCATATCTGTTAGGTACTGAACTTCATCGTAATCATAAAAAATAATGCGTTTGTGCTTACTAACGCCAAAGTTTTTTAAAAGCATATCACCTGGAAAAATATTTACGGCAATCATTTCTTTTAACGCTTGGCCGTATTCTTCTATTGCATCGGCCGCACTTTCTTCGCTGGCACTTTCTAAAAACAAATTAAGGGGTGTCATGCGTCTTTCTATATAAAGGTGCTTGATGATCAACCAATCGCCTTCGATGACCATAGATGAGCCTATTGTTTTGTGTAACTGCGCAAGTAAATTACTATCAAAACGTGCTAAAGGAAATACGACGTTAGAATACTCTATTGTGTCGGCCATTCTGCCCACACGGTCATGACTCTTTACGAGCTGATAACGCTTTAGAACAGTATCACGACCAAAAGGTTTACTCTCGCCAAATTTATCTTTTATTACTTTAAATACATAACCAAAGGAGGGGAGGGTAAATACCATCATCACCATGCCGGGTGTACCGGGCGCAATAGTAAACTCGTCATTTGAGTGTGACAAGTGACTTAAAAATTCGCGATAAAACTCAGTTTTTCCTTGTTTATGAAAGCCTATTGCGTTGTAAAGCTCGGCTAATGTTTTATTAGGCATAAGCTGATTTAAAAATCGCACCAATGCAGAAGGCGCATGTGTTTCTACCATAAAATAAGCACGGGCAAAGCCAAAAACAACTCGCATTTGAGATGATTTAGTTAAAAGTGCATCTAAATAAAGACCGTTATCTTCATCATGTAATACGGCAATAATAAAAGGCTGAACACCACTTTGTGACACCATACGGCCAACTATATAAGCCGCTTTATTACGATAAAAAGGCGTGTGTAATATATCAAAACGCATTTGCCAAGGTTGGTGGTGAGTATCGGGTGCTTGTTTATAAAATGCTTTTACGAGCAAACGTATATCACGCTCTAAATTTACAAATGGAGCTTTAAAATCAAAGTGATTAATAATGTGTTTTATTGTTGGTTTTAAACCGTCAACAACTGGGAAATAAGTCCTATATTCGGCTTCAACAGGCACTGATGGCGCATCCTTTAATGAGGCCTCAACAAAAATAAAGTCATTATGAAAGTAGCGCCTATGGTACAGCCTGCAAAATACAGAGTTATAAAATGTTTCGGCTAATTCTGCCTGTGGATGAAAACATAAAAATTGCTGATATGTTTTTTTTACTTCTAGCCAAAGTGTTTCATCGAGTTGTTCGGTTGGATTTTGCTGTTTTAATGTGTGTGTGGTTTCGTTAACACGATCATCATAATAGCTTATACGTAAACGGCCGATATCGTTAATTGCTTGCCAATCTTGTTGAGCAAAAGCCATCGGTGCTTTAGCTGTTATTTTTTGAAATAGCTGATAATGCTTTTTAAAGCCCGTTAAAATCAGTTCAGCAATATCTCGTGGTTGCATAACAACTCCTTAATACATCGTAGAGCTTATACTCTATTGTGTTAAGGGTATGTTATTTTAAGTTTAAAACCAAGATAAATTATACCTAAGCGGCATTCTAGTAAAATGGTATTTAATAAATTAAACACCAGAACGTGTTGAACTTTTTCTTCTTTAGGCAGCATTGAAAATAGCTGCTTGAGATAGAAAATTCCCCCAAACGGTTTACGCGCTTTATTGGTATTGAGCTATCTTTTTTTCGAGCTTTTTTATATGTTTTGTAATCGTTGCAACGTCTTTTTTATAGCTTTGATTGATCACTTTTAGCTTTTTGGTTATATCTTTAGTAATTCGCTTTTTATCATCATCAGCTAAAATATGGTTAAGTCGTTCTTGTTGTTTATACTCAGCACGCTGCTTTTCTCTATCAAGTATTGCTAATTTATGGTTATTACTTCTTACCTCGGCTTCTAAACCTGTTAGGAGCCTCTCGCGTTCTAGCTCATTTAATTGCTTAGTATAATTAACCTTGGGTCCAGAGTATTGATTACCGGTAGTACTTACTTTGTAGGTAGTGGCTTTATCATCGCAGGGGAATTGAGAAAACGTAGTTCCATTTTTGGTTACGCATTTATAGTAGGTTGTATTGCCTAGGGTGCAAAAGCTAGTAAATAATAAAGAGCAATATATTAATCGAAGCATTGCGATAATCCCTGATAGTTTTATACGTTAATTAAATAATATAAAACTATAACCTAGCTTACTGTTATAGCAAGCTAGGTAAGAGCAGTCGCACTAAAGTTATTGAGTAAAGGTTTTAAGCTTTTTAATGCTTTGCACTAAAAATGGGATATCTAGCCCTTGCTCAATAGAAAAGCCTTCAGCAGCGGATATATTTTTAAAGTTACCGTCTGAATCTATTAAAGTAATTCTATCTTTTTTATACGCGATAACTACACCTTGTGAGTAATTTACGCCCATATCGTCTTTTTTCTTATATAGGTTTACGCCAAGCATTGTTTGTTTAGCGATTGCTTTACAATTTAAATATTGACCAACACTTGTCGCAATTAAATCACTGGGTTGAATAAGCCCATCAACTTTAGAAATACGCTTGTCAGAGCTGTATAACGCTGAGGTGGTAACTACCTCTGCTTTTTCATTAGCAAGACTAAATGCAAAAACATGGGTGTTGGCATCTTTTATAGTACTAACATCGCTACTTTTTATAATTCGTATTGCGCTTGTGCTGTGAGCTTGATCATTAATAAAATTGAGTTCTTTAACGCCCTCAACTTGTACACTGCGGCGCTGGCTTTGCCATGCTGGTAATGTTTGCTCATTGAGTATTGCCGCTTTATAAAAAGCGGGTAAACCATACACTAAGCTAAATAAAGTGTCGTCGTGATTTGTTGGTTGTAAAAACTGCTCTGTTTTATGCAAGTTGTTATTGTTAGCAACAAATGCAGCTAATTCTTTTTTAGTGTCAAATACAAAAATATCAACATTGGCTTGCGTAAAGTCTTCGCATTTTTCCAGAGGGGCTGGCATTTGATAGCTAATATTTTGATTATTTATTTTAACATTATGTGCTTGTTTATAGCTTTCTATATCGAGTAAGTCGTTTTTAGCGAGTAAACTTTTAGCCGTGGTTGGATAAGAAAGAGGCAACACATTGTCTTGTTTTGTAACGTCAAATTTTAAATTTGCATCAGCCCAAATATGAATACTATGACTAAGTGCAAAACAAACGATTAAAGAAGATATGGCATAACGCGCAAATTTATATTGTTTTAAACGTGCTAGGTGGTGCCACGTATAATTACTTACTACAAGTTGAAAACCTAAAATAAGTAGTACAATGCCACCGGCTAAAATGGTAGTTAAAGCTGGAGAGCTAGTTAAGCGGTGCCATAGTAAAGAAATAATTTCGGGTAAAGCGGAGCCACTTAAATGATAGCCCAAATTAACATAAACATAGGCATCTAAAGTAAGCAACGATGCGCCAACAGTTGCTATAACTGCTGCCATTCCGCGTATATGTTTAGGGTAGGGGAATATTAAACTAAGCGGAAATACCGTCAGCACAAACGCTAAAAAGGCGATAAAGCTAGTATGGCTTAGCCATGTCACTAGCATATATGTAATGCCTATAAAGCTTGATGGTGGCGAGTCTGCAAATAAGTAGCTTAAGCTAATAAGTAGCGCTAAGCCGATGTTGGCAAAAGTAAACCAATGCCCCCAACTTAATAACTGACTTGCTTTTGATGAAAACTGATTGTGCTGCGATAAATTCATAGATTTTATTTAACCGACTGCGCGAGTGCTTTTGCAAAGTTCTCGGTAACGGCTTGTCTTTTCCCTGTTGGTACATGCTCTTTTAAGATATGCGTGATAGAATTTCCTAAACACATAAGACTTAAATCAACCGGCGCATTGTGTTTAGTTAGCACATCAATGAGCTGATCGACGATTTGTTCTACTTCTTCATTAGAGTATTTTGATAAGATTGGCATCAGTTGGTTCAATAAAAGAGTTATATTCTCGTATTTTAACACCAGAGGCGTGAAAAACAAAGATGACAACAGACGTTAAAAAACTAGTCGTTCATTATGTAGACAAAAAAGACGACGATACGCAAATTCACCTTAGAAATGATGAGATGGTTGTTAACGATAAAGTAGCCGTTTTTATCGAACAATTACATCATGCGTACAATGGTAAACCCGGTAAAGGTTACTGCGCCTTTAGTGGCGAAAAAAACAGTGTTGTAGCATCTGCAATGCAAAGCTACCGCAATGATGAACTAGGTTTTTGGCACATGACGGAGCAAGCTTCTACTGTTTTAAAAGAAGAGTTAGATAAGTATGCGTTTAGTGAAACAGGTTACTTAGTATTTTGTCATTACCAATATGTAGCTACCGATTACATGCTTATTGCGATGATCAACATCAAAGAGCATTACTCAATGACTTCTGAGCTTGATTTAGCCGCATCTCGCCATTTAGATATATCGCGTATGCAATTAGCTGCGCGAATTGATTTAACAGCCTGGGATACCCAAGCAGAAGATAATCGCTATATTTCCTTTATTAAAGGCCGTGCTGGGCGCAAAGTTGCAGATTTCTTTTTAGATTTTTTAGGTTGTGAAGAAGGTATTGATCCTAAGCAGCAAAGCCAAGTTATGTTGAACGCTGTTGAAGATTATTTATCTGAGCAACAATTCGAGAAATCAGAAAAAGATGATTTACGTAAACAAGTATTTGATTACTGTAACGACTGTGTAACTACCGGTGAAGATGCAAACGTGAGCGAGCTTTCGGCTACACTTACGAAAGGCGATGACAGCCCATTTGATAGTTTTTGCAAAGAGCAAAGTTATGATTTAGAAGAGTCATTTCCTGTCGATAAAAAAACAGTTACCAGTATGGTTAAGTTTTCAGGCTTAGGCGGCGGGGTAAGCGTAAGCTTTGAGCGTAAACATTTAGGAGAGCGCGTAACTTATAACGAAGCAACAGATACACTGGTTATAAAAGGCATTCCGCCGAACTTAAAAGATCAGTTACAACGCTTTATGGAAAATGAAAGCGGGTAAACTTATTTTATCTAGTTAAAAGCCGATTTAAGAGCGCGATATTTACATCGCGCTTTTTTATTGGCTGCATAAATTAGTTTTATTCTCGTTCTAAAAGCGTTGCGCCAATAAGTTGTGCGTCTTGAGGTAATTGTACTGGATATTTAATTTTGGTTGAAGGCGTGAAGCCTGCTCACGCGAGAAGCAACGCTTCTGTTATTTAATTTAAAACCACTTAAAGATCTTATTTCACATAGAGAAGTGAAAGAGGAGTATATGAGAAAACACAAGCCATGATTTTAAGCGGAGCTTTTCAAGGTAACTAGATTTAGCTTTATTACCCCCTCTAAAAACGCAGCGCCTCTTAACCTCTTTGTGAATAGATCGCTTATTACCGGCGTGAACAAACTTTAATAATTATTTAAAGCCTGTAAACAAAAAAGCCCCGCTATTTGTATATAGCGGGGCTTTTTTAATGAGTGTTAGTTATTAATCAGCACTCATTGTTTTAGTCATTGCAGAACTCGCACGACCTGCAGGCTTAACTGACCCTGCACGTAAGCCACTGTCTGGCACTAGGTCACGTTTATCGTGAGCCATTGCAACAGATGTGTGTTTAACTTCGCTATCAGCAACCGGAGTAGGTTGAGCCATCGGTGCACTTGCAGCACCTTTAACTATTACTGTTTTAGCGTTAGCCACGGCTTCAACTTTAGCTGGTTTCTCAGTTGCTACTGGTTCTTCAACTTTAGCTGGTTTCTCAGATACTACAGGCTCTTCAACTTTAGTTGGTTGCTCAGTTGCTACTGGCTCTTCAACTTTAGCTGGTTGCTCAGTTGCTACTGGCTCTTCAACTTTAGCTGGTTGCTCAGTTACTACTGGCTCTTCAACTTTAGCTGGTTGCTCAGTTACTTCTGGTTCTTCAACTTTAGCTGGTTGCTCAGTTGCTACAGGCTCTTCAACTTTAGCTGGTTGCTCAGTCGCTACAGGCTCTTCAACTTTAGCTGGTTGCTCAGTTGCTACAGGCTCTTCAACTTTAGCTGGTTGCTCAGTTGCTACAGGCTCTTCAGCTTTAGCTGGTTGCTCAGTTACTTCTGGCTCTTCAGCTTGAGCTGGTTGTTCATCTTGTACTGCCTCAACCTTTGCTAAGTCTTCAGCTGCAATAGCTTGTTCAACTTGCTGTGAAGCATCAACAGGGGTTTCTTCTGATTTAGCTTTTAGTTCTGCTTCATACTCAGCAGCCGCTTGATCAGCAACGGGTACAAATGCAGGCGCATCATCAGATTTAACTTCTGCTTCGCCTTCAGGACGACGACGGCGTTGACCCGATGCACGAAGGTGACGAGGAGAACGGCGTGAACGTGTACGTGTTTGGCCTTGCTCATCATCAGCATTTACAGCTTCATCAGTAGATTCTACAGTTGCTACTTTTTCTTCTTTAACAGGTGCCTCTTCAACCTTAGCTGGTTTAGCTTCAACTGTTTCAGCAGGCGCTTGAGTTTGTTTTTCAACTACTGGCGTTTGCTCCTTAGTTTGCGGCTTATCAGCTACTACAGACTGCTCAGATGTTTGCTCTGTTGTTGTAGTTGCTTGCTCTACGCTTTCATCTTGTACACGTACTTTTTTACGTACGTTACGACGTTGGCGACGAACTTTCGGCTTTTGCTCTTTAGGTTCTGCAGCTTGTACAGGCTTAGAATCAGTATCAGCTTTTGCAGTTGTATCTGCTTTTGCTTGATCTGCGTTTTTATGCTCAGGGCGCTTACGAGAGTTAGGGTTACGACGTCGCTTGTTGCGATTTTCGTTTCTTTCTGGAGTCTCATTAGTTGCTGTTGAGTCTGTTTTAACTTCTTCTTCAGCACTTTGGCGCTCGTTGCGAGGTTTTGAACGTGGGTTATTACGACGACGCTGATTGTTATTACGGCGGCGATTATCGTTACCACGACGGTTGTTATTATTGCGAGTTTCTTGCTGCTGTTTTTCAACTGCTGCTTTTTTCTCTTCTTCAGATTCACTTGCAAATAAAGACTTAAACCAATTACCGATAGCAGCCAATAAGCCACCTTCAGTTTTAGTTTGTACTGGCGCAGCAGGTGCTACTGCCTTTGCAGGCGCAGCTTGTGGAGCCGGAGTTGAAGGCATTACAACGCCTTTTAACATAGGCTCTTCACGTACTGGTGCAGAAGGAGACTTAGACATTTCGAATGCTTCAGGCTCTGGTGCAACAACTTGCTCGTAACTTACTGTTTCAAGTGTTTCGTCTTTACGTAAACGCATTACTTCGTAGTGTGGTGTTTCCATGTGTTGATTAGGAATAATCACAACATCACATTTGTGGTGCTTTTCAATACGGTGAACGCTTCGACGTTGCTCATTTAACAAATAAGCAGCAACAGCAACAGGCACTTGTGCATTTACTTGTGCTGTGTTGTCTTTAATTGCTTCTTCTTCAATTAAGCGAAGAATAGAAAGTGCAATTGATTCGTTAGAACGAATAGTACCTTGGCCGCTACAACGTGGACACGGGCCCTGGCTTGCTTCACCTAATGAAGGACGCAAACGCTGGCGCGACATTTCTAGTAAACCAAAGCGAGAGATTTTGCCTATTTGTACGCGAGCACGATCTGGTCGAGCAGCATCTTTTAATCGGTTTTCAACTTCGCGTTGATGACGTGGAGGTGTCATATCAATGAAGTCGATAACGATTAAGCCACCTAAATCACGTAAGCGTAATTGGCGTGCAATTTCGTCTGCTGCTTCTAGGTTGGTATTTAGTGCTGTTTCTTCAATATCGCCGCCTTTTGTTGCTTTAGACGAGTTGATATCGATTGAAGTAAGTGCTTCAGTTGGGTCAATTACAATTGAACCACCAGACGGTAGACGAACTTCTCGTTGGAACGCAGACTCAATTTGGCTTTCAATTTGGTAATGCGTAAATAACGGCGTGTCACCTTGATAAAGCTTAACACGGCTCATAAAGTCAGGGCGAAAACGCTCAATGTGCGCTTTAGCTTCTTCAAAAACACGTGGTTTATCAATTAATATTTCGCCAATATCACGACGTAAATAATCACGTATTGCACGGAAAATTACATTACTTTCTTGGTGAATTAAAAACGGCGCTTTAGCACTATCGGCTGCTTGTTTAATTGCATCCCAATGCACTAATAATGCTTTTAAATCGTAGTTAAGTTCTTCAAATGATTTGCCAACACCCGCTGTACGAACTATTAAGCCCATACCTTTAGGAAGTTCTAGGCGGCTAAGTGCTTCTTTTAGTTCAGTACGCTCATCACCTTCAATACGACGAGAAATACCGCCAGCACGAGGGTTATTTGGCATAAGGACTAAATAGCTACCTGCAACACTGATAAAAGTAGTTAGCGCTGCGCCTTTTTGGCCGCGTTCTTCTTTATCAACTTGTACTATTACTTCTTGACCTTCTTTGATCACGTCACGAATGTTCGGACGACCATGGAAAGTATAACCTTGTGGGAAGTATGTACGGGCAATTTCTTTTAAAGGGAGGAAACCATGGCGGTCAGCACCGTAGTCAACAAATGCCGCTTCAAGAGATGGTTCAATGCGAGTGATTTTGCCTTTGTAAATATTGGCTTTTTTCTGTTCGTGACCTGGGCTTTCGATATCTAAATCATAAAGGCGTTGGCCATCAACCAGTGCTACGCGCATTTCTTCTTGCTGCGTTGCATTGATTAGCATACGTTTCATATTGTTACTCTACTTAATTTTTGTCGCTGACATGACGATGTTTTATCGCCTGTTCAGTTGTTCCTATTTTTAGAATATACAGCCTCACGACTGGGTCTTTAACGGAACTGCTCTGTATTTCGTATGCAGTATTTTTAAATGCTGGCAAACAATAGCGTGTAATCACACTATTAAATTCTTTATGGTGCTAAAACTGTCGGCTTTTCAGCTACGTTACACGTTTTACCCAGAAGTCGGCCTGTCATATCAATCTTACTAAATGTCATTCATATTAGGCGCGTAGGGCTCATAAGTTTGGTGAGCTAAACATATTTGATGCTTAGCTAATAGCCAGTTTACGAGCAAGAGTCGCTGCCAATGTTAATGAACGCTTATTTATTAGATTTTTTTAGTTCTAAATAAGCTGCTGTACGGTACTACAATAATTGAGCCAGTGCTGAACGACGCGTTTTTACGCCGTCACTATCAGACAAATTATCTGTTCATTGCTTTTTCTAGTACGTTAAAAGTTACTTCATGTTCAAGCTTAAGCAGCAATATATTACGCGCATTGCTGTTAATTGATCGCACGTGTTAACTGAGGAGGCATAAAAGCTTTGGAAAACTTAACTCGGATCTGTATGATCGGCTACCCAGAATGTGCATCACGAATCTTTTAATGTGTTAAAAAGCACCGTTGTTATTTGCAAATACTAAATATTTGCGCTGCTGATTATCCCACTATTATTACCGTGTTAGCAACTAAATTATTTTACTTAAATCAGTGATTAGGCAATGTCAGAAAAAACCGGCTTACAAGTATCTTTTGTCACAATCAACGAAGACCATTTAGGTCAACGAATTGATAACTTTCTTATTACCCATTTAAAAGGGGTGCCTAAAAGCGCAGTTTATAAAATTCTTCGTAAAGGTGAGGTACGTGTAAACAAAAAACGTATTAAACCTGTTTATAAGTTACAACTAGACGATGTAGTGCGTATACCACCTATTAGAGTGTCTGAGCGAGAAGAGTTTGTACCATCAAAACTAGATAAAGTTACTCGCCTTGAGGACGATATTTTATTTGAAGATAAATACCTTATTGTGATCAACAAACCTTCGGGCATGGCTGTGCATGGTGGCAGTGGTTTAAGTTATGGCTTAATAGAAGCGTTACGCGCACTTCGCCCTGATGAGCGTAGTCTAGAGCTTGTACACAGGCTAGACCGTGATACATCAGGTTGTTTACTAATTGCTAAACGCCGTTCTGTATTAACTGCATTACATGAGCAGCTACGCGAAAAAACAATGGAAAAAAACTACTGGGCGCTTGTAGAAGGTCAGTGGGATTCTAAAACGAAAAACGTGACAGAGGGTTTGCGTAAAAATACGCTTAAATCGGGCGAGCGAGTAGTGCGAGTAAATAATGTTGAGGGTAAACCTTCGCATACTCGCTTTAAAGTGCTTGAGCGTTTTAACGATTGCTCACTTGTACAGGCATCGCCAGTTACAGGTAGAACGCATCAAATTCGTGTGCATACTCAATGTAAAGGTCACCCTATAGCGTGTGATGATAAGTATGGCGACCAAGGGTTTGACGAATCTATGCGTAAAGTTGGCTTAAATCGTTTATTTTTACACGCACACGATTTAAGTTTTTACCACCCTAAAAACGAAACTACCATGCGTATAGAAGCCCCACTGGATAAAACACTTAAAAATACGTTATTAAAATTACGAGATGCAAAACAGTGATAAAAGCAGCGCCAATTAAAAAGTATAAGCTGGTTATTTTTGATTGGGATGGCACTGTAATGGATTCAGTCGGCAAAATAGTTAACTGTATTCGACAAAGTGCTTTGTCGCTTAATTTAACGCCGCCAAGTGATGATGCAATTAAGAATATAATTGGTTTGTCACTTGAGCGTGCTATTGACGTTTTATTTCCTGAGCAGGTAAAACATCAAAAGGCTTTAATTGCAGGTTATAAACATCAATACAGTGTTGATATGACGCCAACCCCCGTTTTTGATGATGTTGCAAGTGTACTTAGCGTCTTACAAGAGCAAGGTATAATGTTAGCTGTTGCTACAGGTAAAGGGCGTGATGGACTAGAGCGCTTACTTGATCAAAGCCAGCTTAGGCAATTTTTTAGTGCAACGCGTACAAGTGATGACGCACTGTCTAAGCCATCGCCAGATATGCTTTATCAGTTATTGCAAGAAATTGGCGTAAGCGCCGATGATGCTGTAATGATAGGTGATACAAAAATTGATATGGCAATGGGCAAAGCCGCAAATATGGACCGTATAGGGGTTACTATGGGTGTACATAATGCCCAGCAGTTAAGTGAATTAACACCTGTTGCAACTGTTGATAATTACCAGCAGTTGCAACAAGTATTACTCGGTTAGTAATTTAACTTGCTTGAGGTGTTTGAGCCGCTAATACATCAATACCAAACTCAGCTAATAATTGGCTGAGTTTAATTAGCGGTAAGCCTATTAGGCTATTAGGATCGTCCCCGTTTAATTTTTCAAATAAACAAATACCTAACCCTTCACTTTTAAAACTCCCCGCACAGTTATATGGTTGCTCAGCATCGCAGTATGCTTCAATTTGTTCACGGGTAAGTGCTTTAAAAACAACTTCGAATGGTTCTATTAAGGTTTTTGTTTTATTACTGGTAATATCGTAAACACAAAGGCCAGTTAAAAATGTTACAGTATTGGCACTAAATAAAGATAACTGCTTAATAGCATTTTGTTTATTATGTGGTTTACCTAAAATTTGATTGTTAAATACAGCAACCTGATCAGAGCCGATAGCAAGGCCTGTGCTAAAGTGTTGTGTTGCAGCACGCGCTTTCAACTCACTCAAGCGTTTTACTAGCTGCTCAGGTGTTTCGTTTGCTTGTGGTGACTCGTCAATCTCTGGCGAAAATGATTCAAATGGCAGATTAAATTTTTGTAATAAAGACTGCCTAAAAGGCGAGCTTGACGCTAATATAAGTGGGTACTTCATGGATTATTTTCCTAATGAAAATCAGTTTGAGTTAGGATAAATCAGATCCGTAAGTAAAACACGTGAAAAACTACCTGAAAATGGTTTTTTACTTTGACTAACCAACTAACTATCTATATGATGCAGCCCCTATGCAAAAGGTGAAAATTCCCATCACTCTTCATCCAGGCAAAGCAGCGCAGCACCGTTTATCGTATGACGGAATTGTACCGCTTGAAAAACTTACTCGTTTAGAGAAAGTTGTGCAGGAAGAAGTAGGTGAAATAGCGGTAAAAATTCATTGCAAAAACGACGACCAAGGTTTAGTTGTGATTCGCGGCAATTTGTCCACACACGTAACTGTCACTTGTCAACGTTGTAATGGTGATTTAGGGTTGGATTTGGTTCAAGATTTTGTTTGTTCGCCAGTAGGTGAAGATACAGATTTAGATATTTTTCCAGAAGACTACGATGAAGTAGCGCTTGATGAAAATGGTGAAATTAACGTTTTTGATTTAATTGAAGACGAACTGATTTTAGCAATTCCATTAGTTGCCACTCACAACGAAGCTTCATGCAGTTATTCAGCAAAGCCTGCCAGCTTTGGTGTGTTAAAGGCGGAAGATGATAAACCTAATCCATTTGATATTTTGAAACAACTTAAGAAAGATTCTTAGGAGAAGACTATGGCTGTACAAAAAAGCAAAAAGTCTCGTGCAAGACGCGGCATGCGCCGTTCACACGATGCGATCAGTGGTCCAACTTTAACTGTAGACCAAACATCTGGTGAGACTCATCGTCGTCACCATGTGACTGCAGATGGTTACTACAAAGGCGTTCAAGTAATTTCTAACTAAGAGATTGCTTTTATGCTGACTAATCTAACCATAGCGTTAGATATGATGGGGGGCGATTATGGCCCCCGTTCATCTATCCCCGCTGCCGTTTGCGCAGTAAATGCTCATGCCAATTTAACGCTTATATTGTGTGGTAACGAGCAAGTAATACAAAATGAACTCGAATCCCTCGATTCTTTATCTCATCCAAGACTTATTATTCGCCATTGTAGTGAAATAGTTACTAATGCCTGCGAACCAGCAATTGCCGTGCGTTCAAAAAAAGACTCTTCTATGCGTGTTGCCCTTGATTTAGTTAAATCAGGTGAGGCTCAAGCGTGTGTTAGCTCGGGTAATACCGGTGCATTATTTTTTATGGCACATTACGTACTAAAAATGCTGCCAGGCGTTAAGCGTCCTGCATTAATATCTGCGGTGCCTACCGAACGTGAAAACCCTGTTTATTTACTCGATTTAGGCGCAAATGTACACTGCGATGCTGAAGTATTATATCAGTTTGGCATTATGGGCTCAGTGGTTGCTGGGCAAGCTATTGGCTGCGAAAATCCCAAAGTAAGTTTACTAAACATTGGTGCAGAAGACATAAAAGGCCATGAAGGTATTAAACAAGCCGCGCAACTTATGCAGCAAAGCCCTTATATAAATTACACTGGCTATAGTGAAGGCAGTGATATTTTTTCAGGCAAGGCTGATGTAATAGTATGTGAAGGGTTTGTTGGCAACGTCGCATTAAAAACCTGTGAAGGTATTGCTAAACTTATAATGAATAAGTTTACAAAAGCCCTTGAAAAGCACTTAGTTTACAAATGCATGGCCTTTATTCTTAAGCCCGTTATAAAAAAACTCTATAATAGGGTGAACCCCGACCAGTATAACGGTGCTTCTCTGGTAGGATTGCGCGGTATTGTGGTTAAAAGCCATGGAAATGCATCAGCTAAAGCATTTCAAGCAGCAATCGACGAAGCGGTAAAAGAAGTTGAACGCCAACTTCCAGATAAAATAGCCGCAATTTTCGAAAAAACACATTCTAATGATACGGCGGCCAATTAAATTTCAGGTGCCGTATTAATTACATATTATTTTTTGTTTAATTAAAAAGAGCAAAGTATGGCACAAAAAATTGCACTTCTATTTCCAGGTCAAGGCTCTCAAAGCGTTGGCATGTTGAGCGAGCTGTTAGAAAGCTCAGATATTGTAAAAGCAACATTTGCAGAGGCGTCGAACGCATTAGGTTATGACCTTGCTGCACTTGTGCTTAATGGCCCAGAAGAAAGCCTTAACCAAACTCACCGTACTCAACCTGCATTATTAACTGCAAGTGTGGCTATTTACCGTCATTGGTTAGCAGAAAATCCACATGCAGAAATTGTAATGGCAGGGCACAGCTTGGGTGAATATTCAGCTTTAGTATGTAGCGACGTTGTAAGCTTGAGCGAAGCGGTAAAGCTTGTTGAAAACCGTGGTTTGTACATGCAAGAAGCAGTACCTGCGGGCGTAGGCTCTATGGCCGCTATTATAGGTTTGGGCGATGACGAAATTAAAGCTGCATGTGACCAATCAGCGCAGGGCGAAGTTGTTTCTCCGGTAAATTATAACTCACCAGGTCAAGTTGTTATTGCAGGGCACAAAGCGGCTGTAGATAGAGCATCGCAAGCATGTAAAGACGCGGGTGCAAAACGTGCATTACCACTGAGCGTAAGTGTACCGTCGCATTGTGAGCTAATGAAACCAGCAGCAGAAAAACTGGCTAATGATCTCGCTGCTTTAACATTTAATACACCTAAGTGTGATGTAATTAATAATGTTGATGTAAAAGCAGAAAGTACAGCGGATGCAATTAAAGATGCATTAGTACGTCAATTATATAGCCCAGTGCGCTGGACTGAAACAGTACAAGCTTTGGTTGCACAAGGTATAACGCAAAGCTACGAATTTGGCCCAGGTAAAGTGTTAACTGGTCTTGCAAAACGAATTGATAAGGCAATGGTTTGTGGCTCAGTAAATGATGCCGCATCAATCGATGCTGCTAAATAAGAGTATATATAATGACTAATTTATTTTCTTTAGAGGGCAAAGTTGTCCTTATTACAGGTGCTAGCCGTGGTATTGGTAAAGCAATAGCTAATACACTCGTAGCGCAAGGTGCAAAAGTAGCGGGTACTGCGACGAGTGAATCAGGCGCAGCTAAAATTAGTGAATATTTAGCTGATAACGGTAAAGGCTATGCGCTAAACGTAACTGAACCTGCTTCGATTGAGGCTACACTTGCCGCGATTAAGGCCGATTTTGGTGATGTTGATGTACTAGTAAATAACGCGGGTATTACTCGCGATAATTTATTAATGCGTATGAAAGAGAACGAGTGGGACGATATTATCGATACTAACTTAAGCTCTATCTTTCGTTTGTCAAAAGCAGTTTTACGTCCAATGATGAAGAAGAAAAATGGCCGTATCATTAACATAGGCTCAGTTGTGGGCACTATGGGTAATGCTGGGCAAGCTAATTACGCTGCGGCAAAGGCTGGCGTAATTGGTTTTTCTAAGTCACTTGCACGTGAAGTTGCATCACGCGGAATTACAGTAAATGTGGTTGCGCCTGGCTTTATTCAAACCGATATGACAGATGATTTAACTGACGATCAAAAAGCAGCTACGCTTGCTAATGTACCTGCGGGTCGTTTAGGTCAGCCAGATGAGATTGCAGCTGCTGTGTGTTATTTAGCATCTGACGCAGCTGCGTACGTATCAGGCGAAACTTTGCACGTAAATGGCGCGATGTACATGGTTTAATAACCATTGTACCTATATTGCCACTAAATTAAGTTAAGTAAGTTACCTCAAAAAGATTGAATTTTTTGTGATCTTGCTTTAAACATACTTGAAATCGCTGTGAAAATAAGCGATAAAAGACAAAATAGACACTCAGAGGTTTGACCAGACAATTATTTATGGTCAAATCATTGAATCAGAGAATTATGCGGCGTAAACTACGCCGCAATCTGAAAATAACGCATTGGCGTTTTTAATAAAGGAAAGAAGAATGAGCGATATCCAAGAACGCGTAAAGAAAATTATCATTGAACAACTAGGTGTTAAAGAAGAAGAAGTTAAAAACGAATCTTCTTTCGTAGATGACCTAGGTGCAGATTCTCTTGATACTGTTGAACTAGTTATGGCTCTTGAAGAAGAGTTTGACACTGAGATCCCAGATGAAGAAGCTGAGAAGATCACTACAGTACAAACTGCTATCGATTACGTTACAGCTCACGCTGAGTAATTAATCGCAAGTTAAAGGCAGCATTCGCTGCCTTTAATTTTTATATCCAAACCACCTCAAAGTTCATGATTCAAACTCACCCTTGTTTATCGTTAATGCATGTGTTTTTTAAAGCACGTATTTAGTAGAGTTTGAGACTCGCACTTTGAGGTCGCTTGGGTATGAATTCCCTTTGTAATACCAATTCGATTTAAACTTAGTAAGTTAATAAGCTTACTAAAATAATAATATTTTAATCAATTGGTGAAAATATCCCTTATTGGAGGCAAACCGTGGCTAAACGTCGAGTCGTCGTAACTGGCTTAGGAATGTTGACGCCGCTAGGTAATGATGTTCAATCAACCTGGCAAGGCTTATTAGATGGTAAAAGTGGTATTCAAACAATAACACACTTTGATACATCAAAATTTGGTACTAAATTCGCTGGTTTAATTAATGACTTTGATGCAACTGCATACATGTCAGCGAAAGATACTAAAAAAATGGACTTGTTTATTCAGTACGGTATTGCGGCGGGTGTTCAAGCCTTTAAAGATTCAGGCCTTGAAATCACTGAACAAAACGCAACACGTATTGGTGTAGCAGTTGGCTCAGGTATTGGTGGTCTTACACTCATTGAAGAGAACCACATTAAGCTACTTAATAGTGGCCCTCGAAAGCTTTCTCCATTTTATGTGCCTTCTACCATAATAAATATGATTTCGGGTCATTTATCAATGATGCATGGGCTTCGTGGTCCTAACATCTCTATTGTTACTGCTTGTACTACGGGGTTGCATAACATAGGCCATGCAGCGCGCATGATTGCATACGGTGATGCCGATGCAATGGTTGCCGGTGGTGCAGAAAAAGCGTGTACACCAATTGGTATGGGCGGCTTTAATGCAGCTCGTGCGTTATCTACACGTAATGACGACCCACAAGCAGCTTCTCGCCCGTGGGACAAAGACCGAGATGGTTTTGTGCTTTCAGACGGCGCAGGTGTTGTTGTAGTTGAAGAGTACGAACACGCTAAAGCGCGTGGCGCTAAAATTTATGCTGAGCTGGTTGGCTTTGGTATGAGCGGCGACGCATACCATATGACTTCACCACCAGAAGATGGTGCAGGGGCTGCGCTTGCTATGCAAAATGCATTAAACGATGCTCAAGTAAATGCAGAGCAAGTTGGTTATATTAACGCGCACGGTACATCTACCAATGCTGGCGATAAAGCAGAAACTGCAGCTGTTAAATCTATTTTTGGCAATGCCGCAAAAGATGTAATGGTAGGCTCATCTAAATCAATGATGGGTCACTTGCTAGGGGCAGCAGGCTCGGTTGAATCGATTATTTCTATTTTATCGTTAACTGATCAAAAAGTGTCGCCAACCATTAACCTTGATAACCCAGATGAAGGCTGTGATTTAGATTACATTGCTCATACTGCACGTGACGCAAAGTTGGACTTTGCTTTATGTAACTCGTTTGGTTTTGGTGGTACTAATGGCTCGTTGCTATTTAAAAAGGTATAATCTTTTTAACAACGAACGAAATTATAAAAGCTCAGTTGTTTAACTGGGCTTTTTTTATATGCCAAATTAAATGCAAACAATAATAACGACAGATCAAAATAGCACTTTAAGTACCCAAGATAGAGGCTTAAATTATGGTGATGGCTTTTTTACTACAGCTAAAGTTGTTGATGGAAAAGTGCAGTATTGGCCATATCATAAAGCACGTTTAACCGAATGCGCGCAAAGGCTTGGCTTTCCAAATATTAATTTTACTGAGCTAGAAGAGCGCATAGGCAATTGTATTCAATCATACAAACTAAATGTGCTTAAGATTGTTGTTACTCGCGGAGAAGGCGGACGGGGTTATAGCTTACCTACTGAGTGTAATTTAACGATTCTACTCAATGTTGCTGCCTATCCTCAAAATTATTTGAGCCTACATCAAGATGGTGTAAGCCTAGCAATAAGCCCTATTAAATTAGCGGCTCAGCCTTTACTTGCCGGCCTTAAAACCCTTAATCGTTTAGAGCAAGTTTTAATAAAAAAAGCTATGCAGAATGAAAGCTGCGATGACGTTATAGTACTTGATTACAACAATAATGTTATTGAAGCCTCTGCGGCTAATATATTTGCGATTAAAGGGGGCCGTGTTTTTACTCCAAAACTTGAGGAGTGCGGGATCAAAGGGGTTTATCTGCAATCGTTATGTGATAAATTAGCTATTGAATTTAAAGTGGTTAGCGTTGAGGATTTAATACAAGCAGACGCTGTTTTTGTATGTAATAGCCTAATGGCGGCCATACCGGTTAAAAGCATTGGGTCGTGTATATTTGATGTATCAAAAAGTCAGTTGCTATTAAAAGAATTATTAGCCAAGGAGGCTAAGTGTTAAAAGTTACTTTATCGGTATTACTACTAGCGATTATTACCACGATTGTAGGATATCAGCAGTTACAAGCCACTATAACAAGCCCTTTGTTAGTCTCGACGAACACTCATTTTGAAGTAAAAAAAGGCACAGGTTTTAACCAGTTATGTAAACAATGGCAAGCTAAAGGCTGGCTAGAAAACTGTTGGCGCTATCAAGTAGTTGCAAAGTTAGATCCCACCCTTACCGATTTAAAAGCAGGGCTTTATGAACTCACTTCAGATAGTGTGATCACCAATATAAAAAAAATTAATAAAGGGGATCAAGTAAGTTTTAGTTTTACCATTATTGAAGGACAAAACTTACGTGAAGTACTTGAGGCTATAAAAAAAGCAAATAACTTACAAAACGATTTAAAAGACGATGCGCTAAGTATGCAAATTCTCAACAGCGATATGTACTTAGAAGGCTGGTTATTCCCAGATACTTATCACTATCATAATAACGACACAGCAAGCAGTGTATTAAAACGTGCAGCGGTTAAAATGCAGCAAGTGCTGGAAGATGCATGGCACGAGCGCAGTGACGATTTACCTTATGATACAGCTTATAAAGCGTTGATAATGGCTTCAATAATAGAAAAAGAAACCGGCCTTGCTAGCGAGCGCCCGTTAATAGCCTCAGCTTTTGTAAATAGATTAAATACGAATATGCGGTTGCAAACCGATCCTACCGTCATATACGGAATAGGCGCAGATTTTGATGGTGATATTAAAAGTAAAGATTTACGCGATTACACACCATACAACACATATCGTATTAATGGCTTGCCACCAACACCGATAGCAATGCCATCTAAAGCTGCTATTTTAGCCGCCGTTAACCCGCCGCAAAGTGACTATGTATACTTTGTTTCAAAAGGCGATGGTAGTCATCAATTTTCAACCACATTAAAGCAGCACAATGTGGCAGTTAACACTTATATTTTAAATAAAAAGAACTAACTTTTGTATGAAACCAAAATTTATAGTAATAGAAGGCCTTGAAGGCGCAGGTAAATCCACAGCGATTTCGCTATGCCAAGACTTTTTAAACAAGCAAAAAATAGACTTTATCAATGTCCGCGAACCAGGTGGTACGCCTTTAGCTGAATCATTACGAACGCTTGTAAAAGCTGAACACGAAGAAGAAATCGCTTTTGAAACCGAGCTACTTATTATGTACGCGGCGCGCTCTCAGTTAATGCATAACGTAATTAATCCAGCGCTTGATAAAGGCCAATGGGTACTTGCAGATCGCCACGATTTATCGTCTCAGGCATATCAAGGTGGAGGGCGTGGTATTAGCTCTAATACATTGGCCTCACTTTCGTCTATGGTATTAAAAGGGTTAAAACCCGATTTAACTATTTATCTTGATATAGACCCAGTTATTGGCCTTGAGCGAGCAAAAGGCCGTGGCGAGCTTGATAGAATAGAGCAAGAAGCCATTGAATTTTTTCAGCGTACGCGTATGCGTTATGTTGAGCTTGCAAATGACGATAATACAATAAAAACAGTCGATGCAAACCAAAGTATTGATAAAGTACATCGCGATATAACTAACGTACTACACACGTTTTTTGAAGGCTTAAAATAATATGGCATTGCCATGGCTACATGATACTCAAGTTCGCTTAGTACAAAGCTTTCGTGCAAATCGATTTCATCATGCGCAATTATTTTGTGGGCCTGTAGGCGTGGGTAAATTCGCACTTAGTGATGAGCTTGCCAATGCACTTTTATGTCAAAATATTAATGAGGAAATAACGTCTGATAATGGTTTACTCAAGCCTTGCGGGCACTGTAAAAGCTGCTCACTAACGCTTGCGGGTAATCACCCTGATAAGCGGTTAACGCAAGTTGATGGGCAAAGTATTGGCGTAGATGATATACGCGGTATCAGTGATTTTATGAATCATTCAGCTGCGCAAAATGGTAACAAAGTCGCCATTATAGAAAACTGTGAAAAAATGACCGTTGCTGCGGCTAATGCATTATTAAAAACGCTTGAAGAACCAACCAATAGCCGCTTTTTAATCTTAACAACAAGTCAGCCTGCACAGCTTCCAGCCACTATTTTAAGCCGCTGCGCTAAAAGTGAGGTAAAAGTAACAAATACCGCACTTGCAGAGCAATGGCTACAAACGTTAGAAATCCAACATTTTAGTTGGCTCACTCTTTTTTATAACCAACCACTGCAAATAAAAAAGTGGCAAGAGCAAGAACAACTAAATAATATTGATACACTTTATAAGTTTGCAACTGACTTTAAACAAAGCCATAATTTCAATGCGTTAGTCGATATAATAAATAAGCAGCCAGAGCTAGTACGTATATTTACGTTGTTTTTAAGTGAGCAATTAAAGCAGCAGCTTTTACAGGGTATGAGCTTTGACTCTTACCAAAATGCACAGCATGCATTAGCTGAATTTTTACAAAATAATATTCAAGTACTGGGCCTTAATTTACCGCTTGCTGTATCGCGATTAGCATACACGTTACGCAATCAATAGGATTTATTATGCAAGAGCTTTTAGTAGATATAGATGATTTAGATGAGTTGTATAGTTGTTACATGCCTTATTTAAAAAAAGGCGGCCTATTTGTACGTACTAACATGCGTTACGAAGTAGGGCATTCTTTGGCGCTTCGCGTCACTTTACCCGATGCCCTAGAGGACGATGTAGTAACGGGTAAGGTCGCGTGGATCACCCCGCAAGGTGCACAGAGCTCTAATCCACCAGGCATAGGCATTAGTTTCTTAGATGATAAAACAAACTTAAATGCTAAAATCGAAAAGCTATTAGGGACTATGTTAAACTCCGGTAATCCTACGTATACCATGTAGTTTTAAGCATATATAAGTTTATGCCATTTCAACTTTATTGAGCTATTAGTGCTCTTTAATTAGTAACTTAAAACCATAAAACAATACAGGCCATATAGTGATTGTAGATTCTCATTGCCATTTAGATCGTCTTGATTTTGATAAACTAGATTTAAACCTTGACCAAGTACTTGATAAAGCACGTGCAAAGCAAGTTGAACACTTCTTATGCGTGAGTGTAACGCTTGACCAATTCCCAAGCATGCTTGATAAAATAAAACACTACGATGATGTTTCAGCTTCATGTGGTGTACACCCGCTTGATCAAAAAGACGCGCTTAACAAACAGCAATTAATCGATTTAGCTTCGCACCAAAAAGTGGTCGCTATTGGCGAAACGGGGCTTGATTATTACTACTCAAAAGATACGCATGCAGTTCAACAAGCAAGTTTTGTTGGCCACATAGAAGTAGCAAACGAATTACAAAAGCCTTTAATAATCCATACTCGCGATGCGCGAGAAGATACAATTAATTTAATGCGAGAACACAAAGCAGAAAATTGCGGTGGCGTACTGCATTGCTTTACAGAAGATTGGGATATGGCAAAAAAAGCAATTGATATGGGCTTTTATATTTCAATATCGGGTATTGTTACTTTTAAAAATGCAGTTGAACTGAAAGAAGTAGTAAAACAAATCCCACTTGATAGATTACTTATCGAAACCGATTCGCCGTATTTAGCGCCAGTCCCGTACCGAGGCAAAACAAATCAGCCAGCCTATGTTGAAGATGTAGCCTATTACATTAGCGAGCTTAAAGGCATTAACTTTAACGAGCTTGCTAAAGCAACTACCGATAACTTCTATTCTTTATTTAAATTAGCAGCTAAAGGCTAACTACATGATTACTGATACGGCGCTACTTCCTATTTTACTAATGGGGCCAATGGTGCGCCGTGCAGAGCAAACGGGTGTGTGTATTCAGTTTGCCACCTCTAAACCCGCTAGCTGCCAAATAAACCTCCTCGAACTCGAAAGCTATAGCGATCAACAAACGGTAGCCTTAGGTCAGCACTTATATTTACACTTTGTAATTATAAAACCGGTAAGTACTATATTCCCGCTTGATAGCTTATTAAGCTATGAACTTATTATAGATGGCAGCTTAGTTGATTTATCCCCTTGGTGTTATTCAAGCCAATCTGCGCCTGCGTTTGTAATACCTAATAAACTTACAAATATACTACATGGCTCGTGCCGTAATGCGCACCACCCAGCAAAAGATAGTTTGGTGTCTGCAAGCGAGTGGCAAAATACAAGGCGCGAAAATAATAACCAAGGCGCTCAACTTTTATTATTAAGCGGTGATCAGGTTTATGCTGATGACGTAGCGGGCCCTATGTTATTAGTTATTCACCAATTAATTGAAGCTTTGGGTATTTATAAAGAGCAAACCTTAGCGCTTGATCTGCCAGATGATATTAACGATCAGCTTTATAATCGCCATTTATATTTACCAAAAACACCTTGGCAAAAGCGTCCTAAACTAGGTGTTGGCTATTGGCTTAAAAAAGACGAGCCGCATTTCTCTAGTGTAAAAGCCTACAACCACCTAATTCACTTTGAAGAGTACATTGCTCTATATTTACTAAATTTTAGTGCATTAGCTTGGCAATGTGTAAATATTAAAGAAGCGAGTTACTTAGGTGAAAGTTCAAAAAATCAGACCATTTTTAATGCCGAAAAAACAGCGCTGATTGACTATGCGAAAGGTCTAAACGAAGTAGAGCGTTTATTTGCGAATGTATCTACTTTAATGATATTTGACGATCATGATGTAACCGACGATTGGAACCTTACTGCAGGGTGGGAGCAAGCTATAAATCAAAACCCGTGCAGTAAGCGAATTATTAATAATGGCTTAATTAGCTATTGGCTATTTCAAGGAATGGGGAATGACGCACTAATAAAAACAGGTGAGCTATTAACGCCTTTTAAGCAAAGTAAATCCGCTAATAATGTTTGGCAGCTACAAGCGTTTGATAAACCTTTAAACAATTTTAATTATTGGCATTACGAGTTAACAACAATACCTAAAGTTGTTGTGCTAGATACCCGCACACACCGATGGCGTAATGAGAGTAACTTTAATGAGCCTTCAGGGTTGCTCGACTGGGAAAGACTCACAGAGCTTGAAGAGAGCTTACTAAGCCATGATAAAGTGATTATCGTATCACCAGCCCCTGTTTTTGGTGTTAAATCAATAGAGGCAATACAAGCCGCGTTTAATATGTGCGGCCAACCGCTTATGGTTGATGTAGAAAACTGGATGGCTCACGAGGGCTCAGCTAAAAAACTACTCGATACCTTTAGACGAACCGATACCCCAAACGAAACTCTTATTTTATCGGGCGATGTGCATTATTCATTTTGCTTTTCAGTGCAAAAGCGTTTTGGTGACCATCCCAACAGAATATGGCAACTCACCGCTAGCGGTATCAAAAACGAATTCCCGCGTAAGCTAATTAACGTACTTGATAAGCTCGATTCAATATTATACAGCCCCAAAAGCCCGCTTAACTTTTTTACCAAACGCTGGCACATGGAAGTAGATAAACACCAAACCAAAGGTGAAGGCCAAAAGTACCTAGTAAGCGACTCCGCCATTAGCTTAATTACATTAGAGCAAGGAAATTTAGCCCGCTACCAACTAATCCACGGCGACGGCCATTTAACTGAGTTTGATTTAGAAGAGCAGTAGTTTGTTCTAAAGAGCTTCCCTTGTAACTGTAAGAGCTGTTTCTTTAAAGTTACAGATTAAAAAATTTTACCGTGTATCCTTCTTAAGTTATTTTTACGGATATTATGAGTGTTTTTAGTACAGTAAAATAAACTTTTAAAGTACAAGCTTTATCGCACTAATACAGTGCATAAAAAATCCAATGTGGTGCAACAAAAAATTAACATAAAAACATCAAAAAGGATGCTTTTTTTTATTGAGTAGATTGTTGTGGTGTGTATAATAAAAATTCACATGGTAAGTGAAGTACATATATAAGGATTTTAAATTTTTTAATTCCTTTTTTGTGCTTTCATAAAGCAAAATAAAAGGAATTAAAGTGAAAGTATTAAAAGCAGTATTGCCAGTCGCAGGCCTTGGAACACGCATGCTGCCCGCGACAAAAGCCATCCCTAAAGAAATGCTCCCTCTTGTAGACAAGCCGCTGATTCAATATGTAGTAAATGAAGCCGTAGCTGCAGGAATAAAAGAAATTGTACTTGTAACACATGCATCCAAAAACTCGATTGAAAACCATTTTGATACTAGCTTCGAGCTAGAGGCTACGCTTGAGGCACGAGTAAAACGTAGTCTTTTAGAAGAAGTGCGTTCTATAGTACCGAAAGATGTAACTGTGATTTCAGTAAGGCAGTCAGCTCCCTTAGGGCTTGGACATGCTGTATTAGCTGCTCGCCCTATAGTTGGCGAAAATCCATTTGCAGTTATGCTACCAGATGTAATTATCGACAAATACCAATCAGACGCTAAAAAAGACAACTTAAGTCAAATGATTGATCGCTTTGATAAAACAGGTCACAACCAAGTAATGGTCGAAGCTGTACCACATGAGCAAGTTCATCAATATGGTGTTGTAGACCTTGCGGGTAAAAAAATTAAAGCAGGCGAAAGTGCTGCTATTAAAAATATGGTTGAAAAACCAAATAATGATGAAGCACCAAGCAATTTAGCGATTACAGGGCGCTATGTTGTTTCAACTGCAATTTGGGATTTATTAGAATACACCCCACCCGGAGCTGGTGGAGAGATTCAGTTAACTGATGCATTACTGCAGCTTCGTCATTTAGAAACGCTAGAGGCATATCATTTAAAAGGCAAATCACATGATTGCGGATCTAAACTTGGTTATATGCTTGCAAATGTTGAATATGCTATGCAATCAAGTCACCTTGGTAAAGAATTTACAGAACAAATAAGAAAACTAATCTAACTCACTGTTTAATATTGTTATTTTTTAAATGGAATGGCTGTAGCTAAGGTTATAATGCTTATAAAAAAAGATTATTTATACGCTTCAATTTGGGCATCATTAGCTGTTGGTTCATTACTGTTTAATACGATGTTTGGGGCTCTCGCTGCTTTAACATTTTTAATAGCTGGTACAGTTTATGCTGCATCTGGAATTACCTATACATTAAAAGTGTGCAGAATAAACTGGGAATTATTTTTAATACCGGGTTTGTGTTTAGCTTCGGTGGTTTGGTCTGATATTCCCGCTACAGCATTAAGAGCAAATATACAATTATTGCTGACTACTATTTATGCTGTTGTTATCGCTAGCCGTTTACCACTTAATTTATTTTTAAGAGCCTCAGCTTTTATTATGTTAATTGCAATGGTGATGAGCTTGTTTTCATCCAGAACTGCTTTAAATGGGATGACAGGCGAAATAAGTTTAATTGGTATTTTTGGTAGTAAAAATTATCTAGCTGCAAATACATCTATGTGTATTGCATTAGCACTTACACTAACGATGAATAATAAAATTGATATTTTTAGTCGATTATTAGGGGCTGTATTACTACTTACGTCAACTTTAGTGTTAGTTAAAGCAAAGTCATTGGGCGCGATTATTTTTGTCATAGGTAGTGTATTTATAAGTTTAGTTATTATTTTTTATCAGAACTTATCTCTAGATAAATTTACTAGGGGAAAGTTTAATTGGCTTATAACTTTTGTATTTATATTTTGCATGTTCTTATTGGTTTATTCACTTATAAACGGAAGTTTTAATGAGTTAATGTATAGCGTAGGTAAAGACCCTACATTGACTGGTCGAACCCACTTATGGGAGAGAGGTGTATCTCTGATAAAAGAGAGCCCTATTTTAGGAGTCGGCTTCCAAAGTCTATTTTACGTTGGGAATAATATAGCTGAGGATATTTGGGCTTTGCACCACGTCCCGTCAGGAGCTGGGTTTAATTTTCATAACATGTACGTAGATGTGGCAGTTGAGCTAGGTTTATTAGGTTTGTTTCTATATTTATATTTAATTGTAATATTTATAAGTAGGATATTCGATTTAGAACACATTCACTTAGGTAGTTCTCATTTCTTTGCAATATTGATTTTGAGTTACATGTTTTTACAAACGTTTTTAGAAGCTGTTTGGTTTGAACAGTTTACGATTATCCACTTTTTTATGTGTATATCTTGGGTTTATTTAAAGGAAGATGAAAGTTATGAGTGATGAAGTACTTAAAGGTGTAGTTATTTTTGGCGGCTCAGGTTTTATAGGTTCCCACCTTATTGACAAGCTTATAACTCAAGGATGTAAAAAAATTATTTCAGTGGATATTAAAAAGCCTAAGGTTAAACGAGAAAGTGTAAATTACATCTTAGCAGATGTAAGGGATCTATCTTCTTTAGAGAAGTTTGATGGTGTTGAAAAAATTTATAATTTTGCAGCTATTCATACTACTCCAGGGCATGAACACCATGAGTATTATGAAACAAATGTATGTGGTGCAATTGAAGTATGTAAATATGCAGAAAGAGCAGGTATTGAGCATATAGTTTTTACTAGTTCGATTTCAGTCTATGGGCCCAGCGAAGAGCAAAAAACTGAAGAAACCGTATTACAACCAGAGTCCTCTTATGGCTATTCTAAGATGATTGCAGAGAAAATCCATAAAGAATGGCTTAATAAAGATTTAAAAAATAAACGTTTAGTAATAGTAAGACCAGCAGTTGTATTTGGGCCTGGCGAAGGTGGTAACTTTACTAGGTTGGCAACATTACTTAGTAAAGGCATATTTATTTATCCAGGAAGAAAGAACACCATTAAAGCGTGCATATACGTAGATGATCTACTTGAGGCTATTAATTTTGCTGAAGAACAAAACCAAACACTGATTACGTTTAATGGTGCATACCACCAAGGCTACACTCTAGAAGATATCATAATAACTTTTCAGTCTAATCATTTTGAAAATGTGAAAACGGTCATGTTACCAAAAGCTTTTGTTCTTGGAGTGGCAAAAACTTTGCGCTTGTTTAATGCGTTCAATATTGGGATCCATCCCGATAGAGTAATGAAATTAGTGAAATCTACTGATGTTTACCCAGGCTGGTTAGTATCAAAAGGTAAAAAGTTTGATGGCGGAGTTGAGGTTGCATTAAACAAATGGTCATCTGCCACAAATGGAAAGTTTAATTAGATAGGGTTACTACATGGAAATTTGTGTTGCAATATGTACATACCAGCGAAGTAGCCTCAGGGATACACTAGAGTCTTTAGCAAAACAGTCTTTATCAGAGGATATAACGTTAAAGGTATTAGTTGCTGACAACGATAAAACAAATAAAGCAAAAGATACAATTGAAGTTTGGGCTGAAGAATTTGGTTTGAATTTAAGGTATGTACATGCACCTTCTCAAAATATCTCAATTGCAAGGAATGCATGCTTAGATAATGTGGATTGCGATTGGATGGCATCAATTGATGATGATGAAATAGCTTCAGTTTACTGGCTTTCAAATTTATACAAAAAAGCACAATTAGAAAAAGCTGCTGTTGTTTGCGGACCAGTTAAAGCTATTTATCAGGAAAATGCACCAGCTTGGATGAAAGAATGTGATTTTCATTCCCAACATCCAGTGTATGTAAAAGGTGTAATACAAACTACATCAACGGCAAACGCACTAATTCATTTAAAGCACCCTGCCTGTGCTAAGCTGCGTTTTGACCTTTCTTTGGGTAAATCGGGGGGGGAGGATAGTAGTTATTTTTCATCGGTTTATTCTAATGGCGGCAATATCACTTTTGCGTCGGATGCATTAGTAACAGAAGCTGTGCCGTTAGAGAGAGCAAATTTAATGTGGCTATTAAAACGAAAATTTAGATTTGGACAAACATGTGGTGCCCGGGTACTCAAACATAAGTTTAGTTTTAAAAATAAAATAAAATATAGTGCTTTAGCAATCTGTAAGTTTACGTTCTGCTTATTTATGTGCCTTATATCAATACTTGGTAGTGATAAAAAATATAAATGGTTACTAAGAGGGACTCTACATTTTGGAGTACTTGCAAAGCTTTTAGGTAAAAACGAGATAACTCAGTACTAAGGACTTTAAAATGATCGAGGGTTTAGTCGATTCTATCAACAAGGAATCATATGAAAGTTGAATTAGAAGTTTCAGTTATTATCGCAGCATGGAATTCTGAGAAGTTTATCAGTAAGGCGATAGACTCGGCTTTGCAGCAAGATATAAACCTTGAGGTAATAGTGGTAGATGACTTTTCAAATGATAACACTTGTAGCGTAGTTGAAAACTATAAAGATGAACGTGTCAGGTTAATTCGTTCTAGTAAAAATGGTGGTCCAGGAGCTGCTCGAAATATTGGGTTTTCAGCTGCAAAAGGGAAGTGGATAGCTGTTTTAGATTCGGATGA
This sequence comes from Pseudoalteromonas carrageenovora IAM 12662, assembly GCF_900239935.1. Classification (NCBI taxonomy): domain Bacteria; kingdom Pseudomonadati; phylum Pseudomonadota; class Gammaproteobacteria; order Alteromonadales; family Pseudoalteromonadaceae; genus Pseudoalteromonas; species Pseudoalteromonas carrageenovora. Next base: position 2,123,966 of record NZ_LT965928.1, on the reverse strand, counting down.
TTACTTTTTACCTAACAGATTAAATACAATGATTAATTCAGATGATGGAACCGCTGATATTTTAATCGATGATTTTTACATGTGTTTAGGGGATCCTAACGAGCTTAAGCCATTTTATACTAATAATGAACTCAAAAAGGGCAATTTATCACTTGCTGAGTTTATTGCTGGCAATTCAGATTTTATGGGTAAAAAAACCACCGGTTATGTAAAACCTATTTTTTTAAAGTCTTTTTTAATAACTAATAAGGTGCGATATTGGCCTGAGGTTCGCATTGGTGAAGACTACTATTTCTTAGCATCTTGTTTAGCAGCGAAAGCGAAAGCTAAGGTGGTAGAAGTTTGTGGTTATGTATATAACATCCGAGGGGACTCTATTTCAGGGAAGCTTAATCAGGAGCATATCGATAAGTTTCAATGGGGAGATAAAAAGTTTGCAGACATGTACCCTTTTCAACCTTTGGAATATAAAGCTTTTAAACTCAGAAGTAGAAACTTATCTAAAACTAAAAGCTATATTTCACTTGTTGAGTCAATTAAAAATAAAAAAGTCTTAAAGTCACTCTGTATAGTAATAGCGAACCCAAGAGCGTGCAGTTTGTTATGGCTCCCAATTAGAAAAAGACTATTAAATTAATATGGAGATTTCTTTGAAAGTACTAGTTGCCGTGTTAACAACAGGAAGTAGAAGTACGACCTTTGAGCAGTGCTTATTGAGTATTATTGAGCAAAAGATCAATAATAATATCGAATTGAGTATATTGGTTGTTGAAAATAATCTAAAACATAATCAGCTAGTTGGTGATAGTTTAAGTAAGTTTTCAAATGAAAGTGAAGTAAAGATCATCCATGCTCTCGAAACAAAAAAAGGTATACCGTATGCACGGAATAATGCTCTAACGTTTGCTACAAATAAAAGCTACGATTATCTAGCTTTTATTGATGACGATGCTTTCGCGCAGCAAAACTGGCTTCAATCACTTTGCTCTAAAATGAATGGTTTTGACGTTGTCGCGGGACCTCAAAAAGCTATCTTTCCAGCTAATACAGCTAAATATTTCAATTTAGCAAGTTTATATCATGAGCGTAAGGTAAATGAAGGTGTAGTTGTTAAATGGGCGGCAACTAATAATATTTTAATTGACGTCAACACAATGCAAAAATTTAATCTTAAATTTAATGAGTCACTAATCCACGGTGGTGAAGATAAAGAGCTTTTCTTAAGACTTACAGCATCCGGTGGTAAAATTAGCTGGGTGCAAAGTGCGATAGTTCAAGAGCACATAGTACAAGAACGCTTAACTACTAAGTGGGCATTACGACGTTGTTTTAGGATGGGAGCTACAGGCTTTAAAATTGAAAGCTGCAATAAGTCTTTTTTTAAGGTATTGAGTACATGCGCCTTTAAAGGTACTGCATATATAGTTAAGGGCTTACTATCATTTTTACCATTCTTGATTAGTCCTAAACGTACACATTTAGACAGCTTATGTGATTTGTCTCATGGTTTTGGTTTTTTTTATGGAATTTTATCTGGCGGTAAAGTAAGGAGCTACGCATGAAGGGAAAATTTTTTTTCGCTTTATTCTTTTTTATATTTTCACATTCATTATATGCACAAGAGTTTAAAAAACTAATTTGGAGTGATGAATTTAATTACGAAGGCCTTCCAGATAAAAGTAAATGGGGATACGAAAAAGGATATGTTCGTAACGGAGAAAAGCAATTTTATAATGTATCTAATCTAGAAAATTCTAGAGTAAAAAATGGAAACCTTATAATAGAGGCTCGAAAAGATGCTGGAAATGATTCAGGTTTATGGCAAGAGTTATTTGAAGCAAAGAAGCAACCTTATACTTCTGCGAGCCTAACGACACGCAACTTAAACTCATGGACACATGCTAGAATTGAAGTGCGTGCTAAATTGCCTAAAGGTGTAGGTGTTTGGCCCGCTATTTGGCTGCTCGGTGCAGATAAAGGCGGGAAAGGGTGGCCTGCTAAAGGAGAGATTGATCTCATGGAGTATGTTGGCTACAAAAAAAATAAAGTGCATGTAGCTTTGCATACAACAAAGAGAAATCATCAAAATAAAAAAGGTATAAATAAAGAATTTAAATTAGATAATTTATTAACAGATTACCACACATATGCTGTTGAAAAGCATCCCAATATAATTAAGTTCTACATAGACGATAAGTTAGTTTTTAGCTATGAAAAAGAAGGCGACAGTGCAGATTATTGGCCTTTTGATGAGCCAATGTATTTAATTATTAATTTAGCAATTGGTGGTTCTTGGGGAGGAAAACATGGAATTGATGACGCCATATTCCCACAGCAGTTTTTAATAGATTATGTAAGGGTTTATCAGTAACTATAATGCTGGTGAAAATCTAATATTTTTAAAGTCCTTAGATAAGGCATAGCAATGGATGGTGGTTAGTAATGACAATATTTTTTATTTCAATATTTTTTTTGGTTTATATATATTTTTTGTTTCCTTTAAGTATATACATGTGCGGTTTAGTTAAAAAAGATAATGTTAAAGCTAATTTTTCAAATACAGATAGAACTATCGTTATTGTAGTACCAGCACATAACGAAGAAGCTGTAATAAGTAAAAAAATTGAAAATCACCTCGCCTTAGATTACGACACAAGTAATTATAAAATTCTTGTAATATCTGATACTTCCTCAGATAAAACAGTAGAAATAACTAAACAATATATAGATAAACACCCTGGTAGAGTTGAGCTATTTGAAGTGAGTGATGGTCTAGGCAAAACTAATGCAATTAATAAGGCTTTAGTTGATATTGAATGCGATATATTGGTTTTTTCTGACGCTAATGTTTATTTAAAAAGTGATGCTTTATTACAAATTGCAAAATGTTATGAAGATAAAGACGTTGGTGGTGTAGCAGGGCAGTTAATTTATACCAATGATGATGTTGAGGGGGCAACGCAAAGTAATGGGTTGTATTGGAAATATGAAGAAATGATTAAAAAGTCGGAGTCGTTGTCAGGTTCGATGATGGGGGCCGATGGGTCTATTTTTTCAATAAGAAGATCTCTGTTAAGAGAATTACCTGTACATGTTCTGGATGATTTTTGTTCTTCAATGGGGGTGGTAAATCAAGGCTATAAACTGAAATTTGATGATTCAATTACAGCCTATGAAAAAGGTGCAGAGACCACTGCCGAAGAGTTTCCTAGAAAAGTCAGGATCAGTAACCGCTCATATAATAGTTATAAACATTTGCGGGCTGAATGTTTAAATAAGCTGTCTCTGTTTAATTTATGGAAACTCTACTCACATAAAGTATTACGCTGGTATAGTCTATTTTTTATGATATCTGCTTTAGTGTCTAATTTTTATCTAGCTATTTTTGAAAGCGGCTATTTTTTCACTTCAATTCTGATATTACATGTTATTTTTTATGTAATGGCTATTTTATCTTGGTTAAATAAATTCCCAAAAGTACCTGTAGTTTCAAAATTAGCGGTAATAGCTGAATATTTTACTATGGCTAATATTGCTGCTGGTATTGGTATTCTACAGTCCATTTCAGGCAAGAAAACTGTGACTTGGAAAAAAGCTGATTCGACTAGGTGACTACACGTTGAGAAACGTAACTTTGTTACGACTAATGATAGGGATATATTTTGTTCAATAATAATACTATAGCAGTTATTATAGCTGCTTATAATGCAGAAAAAACAATCGTAAGAGCAGTCGAGTCTGTAGTAGATGACGAGTTTGTTAGTCAAGTGATTGTAGTAGATGATTGCTCTTCCGATAGTACTATGCAAATGTTGGCAGGCTTACAAAAGCAATTCACAAAAGTCTCTGTATTTTCTACTGATATAAACAGTGGGCCAGCGAAAGCTAGAAATATTGCTCTCACAAAGTGTACAGCTAAATGGGTAACAGTACTTGATTCAGATGACTATATTGAAAGAGGTCGCTTTAAGAAGTTATTAGCACATAGTGAAGGCATAGAGCTAATTGCAGATGACAAATTTCGTATAAATGAGAATGATACAACTAGCAGAAAAACAGCAATGCTTGGAAAAAGACAAAAATTTCCAACGCTAATATCTTTATCAGATTTTATTGAGTCGAACATTACTAAAAAAGGCGAGTTTAGAAAAGAACTTGGGTTTATTAAACCTATAATTAAACGTCATTTTTTATTAGAGAATAACCTAACTTATCAAGAAAATATGCGATTGGGTGAAGATTATGAACTCTATTGTCGGTGTTTAATATTTGGAGCTAAATTAAAATTAATAGAAGCTTCTGGGTATGTAGCTGTTGTTCGTCAAAACTCACTATCAGGTAATCATAGTAAAAAAGATCTGATTAAATTGAGAGATTGCGACTATGAGTTAGCTAAGATAGAAAGTTTAACTTCTCATGAAAGAAAGTTATTACTAAGACACGCACAAAGCATTAATATTAAAGTGCAATGGATATGTTTTTACTCTTCAATAAAAAATAAAAATTATAAAACAACTATAAAATCTATTACAAATTCTCTTTCTGCTTTTATCTTTATTTTAAAAAATTTAAAGACACAATTTTTTATTCGCGTCGTTAGAAGAAGATTAAACAAGTGAATGACAGTAAATCTAAAGGGATAGTCTGGCTTTTTATAAGTAAATTTTTCCCACCAATCATTAACTTTGCTGTATTTACGTATTCGGCTAGAATTTTAGCACCAGAAGATTTTGGTTTGATAGCATTCGCTTTGTCAATAATTTATATATCGAGTAGCTTAATGCCAGTAGGTTGGCGAGAAGCTATAATAAAATATCAAATTAGCGATACTCCCACGATTAGTAGTATTTTTTGGCTCAATTTTTTTGTTTCAATTTTACTCGTATTTTCAATACTAGTATTTTGCTTGATATCACCTTTCGATTTTCAAACTGAAACATTTAATTATGCATTGGCGGTATTTTGCTCTAAATTAATTTTTGATGGATTGTACTCTACTTTAAATATACTGCTTTTAAAGGAACAAAGGTATGCAAACTTAGCTTTGAGGACTTTTTTTTCAGGTATTATCTCTGCTTTTATAATAATATTACTACTCACATTAGATTATGGTATATGGGCGCTAATTTGGTCTCAGGTAGTGCTTTCTATTTTCAATTTTTTAGTTGTATACATACCCACAAGAGATAGAGTTTCTTTTGTTTTTAAATTTGAACATATAGTAAAGCTAAACTCATTTTCAATATATACAACGTTAACTAATGGCCTTACTTTTGCCTTAAGTAATTATGAATCTCTTATTATAGGGAGTGTTTTAGGGAATAGGCAGTTAGGTTTTTATAGTGTCGCTAAAAGGTTATCTACTATAATTAATGAGGTCTTTATTGGTACAGTATCTGAGGTTAGCTTTCCTATATTAGCTAAAACTCAGGCAGAAAATGGCAATCTAAAAGTGGGATTTTTAAACTCTGTATACTTTTCAGTTGTTCTACTATATCCAATTTTTATTTTTTTATTCGCGTACTCATCAGATATATTTATTATTTTATTTACAGAAAAGTGGCTAGAGTCAGTTCTAATATTTAAAGCTTTCTGCATTGCATATATGATAGTAATATTAGGCATTCCACAAAAAAATATTATTCTTCTAACTAATAATGCGAAATGGTGGTTTCATTTACAATTAAAGTTATCAATTATTATAGTGCCAATAACAACGTTGTGTGTATATTGGGGAGTTGAAAGTTTTTTAGCTGCCCTCATACTTGCAAAGCTAACTTATTGCACTGCCTCTATGATGCGTTCATGTAAATTATTAAATATAACTATTAGTGAATATCTTTCAAGTTTTATATCACCTGTTATCTGTGCCGTCATAAGTATATTACTAACACTAAGCTTAGGTAACATCTTTTATTTTGAGCTAATAATTTTAAACGTAGTCTTTGCTGGGTTATTTTTTATAATTATTTATTTCATATTAATGTACCTCTTTGATGGAGGGAAATTGACCTCAAGCGCCTTAAGTATTTTTCCAAAAAACAAAATTATTATAAAATTAGCAAATAAACAAAATTATAAGGAAATTTAAAGTGAAATTAACCTATTTTTCGGGACACGTGCCTAACTTCGGTGATGAGCTAAATAAATATATGTGGGATTCATTAGTTTCTCCTGGCTTTTTTGACGAAGACGAATCAAAACTATTTTTAGGTATTGGCTCTATTTTATGGGATTACTTACCAAAGAAACCCAAAAAAATAGTTATGGGCTCAGGCTATGGTGGTTATACACCGAAACCTGATGTGCATGATGATAGCTGGGATATAGCATTTGTTAGAGGTCCTAGAACTGCAGCCGCATTAAACTTAGATCCAAGCCTAGCAATAACAGATGCTGCTATCTTAACTCATTTTATGAAGCTACCTAACCAAGAAAAACAACATAAAATCAGCTTTATGCCCCATTATGAAAGTATTCCGCGTGGTAATTGGGAGTTGGTTTGTAAACTCGCGGGTATCAATTTTATAGATCCCACTAATCCAGATGTTTTAGAGTCTTTAACTGAGTTAAAAAAGACAGAACTATTAATCACAGAAGCAATGCATGGCACAATTTTGGCTGATACTTTGAGAGTACCTTGGGTATCGCTAAAGCCAATATTACCGATACACCATAATAAGTGGTTTGATTGGGCTGAATCACTAAATATTGATTTGGAATTTAGTCAAATGCCAAGCTCTTCAATTAAAGACTCATGGTCTCAAGTTACTGGTAAATTAGGTACTGGCAAACGTAGTCGACAATTCGCAAAGATGCTAAGTTTTACTGATAAATACTATATTGAGAATGCGGGTGAAAAACTGTTGAAGCTAGCTAAAAATGGCGGTCAATTAAGTGAAGATAAAATTTTTAATTTAAAAGCAGATATGGCACTTAGTAAGTTGTCAGAATATTGCGATTTAAAAGTTTAATCTGAGCCATATAAATTAATAATGTAGTTTATTTATAACGGAATATTTTATGAAAAGCATTAATGTCGGAGTTGTTATTCCTTTTTATCAAAAGAAGAGCGGGCTCTTATTGAATGCACTTGCTTCAATTTTTAAACAGAGTGCTCAGGGGATAAATTTTCTAATAACTATAGTCGATGATGGATCTCCTATTTCCGCTAAGTCTGAGATTAGTGAGATAAAGTTACCTAAAAATTGTACTTTGAAATTAATTTTACAAAAAAATCAGGGGCCAGCTGCTGCTAGAAACAAAGCGTTAGATTATCTTTATGGACAGGATATAGAGTTTTTAGCTTTTTTAGACTCCGACGATTGTTGGATGGACTTTCATATTTCAAATGCTATGAAAGCTCTATCTATTCAAGATGTAGATTTTTATTTTTCTGATCATAGTCGTTTCGATTCTGAACATTCCTTATTTAACGAAACAGGCTGTTTTAAAGATCTAGATAAGGCTGTCTGTAAATATAATATTCATTTGGAAGATGATTTTGCAATGTTAACCGGGAAGAGTTGCTTCAGTCTATTTTTAAACTATTACATAAGCCAAACCTCTAGTGTTGTTTATAACTTTGATAAGCTTAAAAACCATCGTTTTGATGAGTCTTTAGTAAGTGCTGGGGAAGACTATTTTCTTTGGCTCGAACTTGCACATAGTTCTAGTAAAGTGGTTTTTTCTTTTAATAAAGGGGTTTATTGCGGGAGAGGTGTAAATATATTCTTCGACTCTTTCGATTGGGGGAAACTAGCTTCATCAACGCGAATTGGTTATGAAACTTTATTTTATAGAAAAATTTATTCTTTTTTTGAATTAAATTCAATTGAAAAAAATAAAGTTAAATCAAATTACTCGAGGCTAGAGGAGCAATTTTCTTATTTAATGGTAAAGCACTTTATTACTGGTAAAGGTTTAGATAAGGTTTTGTTAAATAGAATTTATAAAGTAAGCCCACGTACCTTAATTCTATTACCATTTAGATTTTTAAATTATTTTATTAAATCAAAAAACTGAATCTTAATGGGGTTATATTTTTCCTATAAAAGCTAATGCTTTGTAACGGGGAGATACTAACTTCTAGTAATGATAAGCATGCGTGGGTTTAGGTTTTTATTCGTATAACATAGTCTATTTATATAAAGTTTATTATCCATGCAGGGAGCCATATTTTTAACTTTTCCATCTGCTTAGTGCTATTTTAATTCTATTTTTACTGGAGTTAATATGTTTTTTAGGCTGAGTGTCAGGTTGGGTTTTTAATTTAAAGAGTTTATATTGGTTTAGCTTGTTTATTTTTGTTTAAATTTATTTGTTTTCAATATTTATTTATAGGTTTTATTTTTCATTCTTAATATTTAAGGTATAAAGGATTATATTATTGAACCTTCCTGTACATTAATATATTATTAAAATTGCTTTTAGTAAGCGTGTTTCACTGTAAGATAACTATAGGGATTAATAGTATGACATCTTCAAGGACATTTAAACCAACAGGTTCTTCTGATGCGAACTTTTACCGATTATTCGATATTTTTGCATTATTTACGGCTTTTCAATGTTCAGCTTTATTTTATAGCTTAGAGCTTACTCCTATTTATATGGTGGCAGTTCTCAGTGTTGCATTAAGCTTTTTATATTGTGCTGAAATATTATCTGCTTATAGATCTTGGCGGGCCGGTAAATTTAGAACAATGGTCATGTGTGCTTGGGGTGCTTTGTTTATTTCATTTGCCTTTTTACTTTTGATATCTTTTGTTTTTAAATTTTCTGATTCGCTTTCTCGTATTGGTTTAGGGTTGTGGTTTTTGCTCAGCGTTGCATATATGTACGGCTGGCGTCTTGCCACGTATCTATTCAAAAGAAATAGAAGACGGTTAGGTATTAATTTACGAAATGTTGCGATTGTAGGTGCAACTGAGTCCGCTGTTCATTTATACAACGAAATCAATAAAAATGATGAACTAGGTTTTAAATTTTTAGGCTTCTATGACGACCGAAAACCAGAGCGATTATTCGAAAATTCAGTCAAACATGATGTAGCCGGTAGGATACAAGATGCAGTTACTGCCGCTCGAAATGGTAATATTGGTGTTCTATATATAGCATTACCAATGAAAGCAGACAAACGCATAGCAGATATTTTGCTGCAACTTGGCGATACAACCGTTGATGTCCATATAATTCCCGATTTTTTAGTGTCAAGTCTGATACATGCACGTATCGAACATGTTGGTGAGCTTGATACATTGAGCGTCTTTGAATCGCCTTTTATCGGAGCTCGCGAGTTTATTAAGCGCACGGAGGATATAGTTGTCTCCTCAATTATTTTGGCGTTGATTTCCCCAATCCTTATTGCTATTGCATTTGCAGTAAAATTTACTTCAAAAGGTCCGGTGATTTTCAAGCAAGACCGCTATGGCCTTGATGGTCGTAAAATTAAAGTATGGAAATTTCGCTCAATGAGCGTTACTGAAAATAGTTCAGTAGTAACTCAAGCTACAAAAAATGACTCACGAATTACTCCTTTAGGTGGTTTCTTACGTCGAACAAGTCTTGATGAGTTGCCTCAGTTTATTAATGTATTAAAGGGTGATATGTCTATAGTTGGGCCTCGGCCACATGCAGTAGCACATAATGAAGAGTACCGTAAAAAGGTAGAGTTCTATATGTTACGCCATAAAGCAAAGCCAGGGATAACTGGATGGGCACAAATAAATGGTTGGCGCGGTGAAACTGATACTTTGAACAAGATGGAAAAACGCGTAGAATTTGATTTACATTATATTAAACATTGGTCACTTTGGTTTGATGTACAAATCATTTTCATGACAATTTTTAAAGGGTTCAAAAATGCAAATGCATACTAAAATAATTACTTCATTAGGTGCGTTTCTTAGTATAGCTATAGTAGCCCCTGCCGCAGCAAGTAATTTAAGTGCAGGTAGTTTTATAACAAAAAGTGGAGTAGAAATCACTCCAACCTTAAAAACCGGTCTCAGTAGTAATAGTAATTTTTTCAGCACTCCCGATGAAGAGGGGTCACGATTAGTTTGGGCTATTACACCAAATGTCAAAGCATTAATTGAAGATGGACCTAATAGCTACGAATTAGACTTAGGTACGAGTAGTGCCTTACATAATAAAGATACAGTCGATAATTATACTCAAGTAAATATTGGTACTGCTATTCATAGAGAGTTTACGAGCCAGCATCGTTTAGATGTAACTGGAGATGCTGATTGGCTATACGAATCTAGAGGTCGCGGCTTAACTGAAGGGTTGGGAGATACCGTTGATGAACTTGTTAAATATAAATTACAAAATTTTACAGCTCGCTATGAGTATGGAGCTCAAAGCTCAAAAGCTCAAATAGCTCTTGATGCTGTTTATTTAAATAAAAAATATTTAAATTTTAGAGAAGTATCTCAATATCGTGACTACGATAAATCGTCAATCGGCATTACTGGTTATTATAATACACAAGCTTTATCACGTGTATTTATTGAAATTCAACAAGAGTACTATCGTTATGACGTGCTAGAAATTAGCGGAGTATCTCGTGACTCTGATGACATAAAAATGTTAGCAGGTATGCAGTGGGAAGCTACGGCACTAACTTCAGGTTCTTTTAAGCTGGGTTATCAAAATAAAGACTTTGATAACCCAGCGCGTAAAAGCTTTAGTGGTTTAAGCTGGGAGGCTAAAGTTAATTGGAAGCCATTAAGCTACTCTACTTTACAAGTTTTAACGAGTCGAGCAGCAAAAGATCCTGTGGTTCAAGGCGATTACATCAAAGAAAGTTTATATGGTGTTAATTGGACTCATAATTGGAATGATTATCTGAGTTCGCTCGCCAGCCTTAATTATACTGATGAAAAATACACGGGTGATTTTGGTCGTAAAGATAAAACTAAAAGTTTACGTTTAGGTCTCAATTATGTAACAAATAGTTTCGGTATGGTTTCTACTTATGTAGACTTTATTGATAAAAACTCTACTCAAAATGAAATCGAGTTTGATCGCACAGTTGTTGGTATTAACTTTACATTTGCTTTAAAGGCTAGTTAATGAGGCTTATTTTTATATTTACACTATTAGTAATTAGTAGTGTTTGTTTTGCTCAATCAGAGCAAAGCTACGTTTTAGGTGCAGGTGATAAAGTAGAAATTAAAGTATTTGGCCAACCTGACTTGGAGGTCACTGCATTGTTAGGTAACAGTGGAGAGGTTAACTATCCATTTTTGGGTAAAGTTAAACTTTCAGGTCTAAACACCTCAGAGGTTGAGCAAGTAATTGCTAATGGTTTACGCCCTGATTATTTAGTCAACCCTAATGTTTATGTTCAAGTAATTGAATATCGTCCTTTTTATATACATGGAGAGGTTAAAAACCCAGGTGCATACCCTTATCAACCTGCTATGACGGTAAATCAGGCTATTGCACTTGCTGGTGGGTTAACTGAACGTGCGTCTATAGACAAAATTTATATTTTTAAAGAACAAACTAAACAGCAGCAAAATAAAGGTAGTTTAAAAAGCCAAATTGCAGCGGGCGACACCATAAAAATAGAACAACGCTTGTTTTAAAGCAGTTTACAAGGCAGTAGTAAATGCACCATACAAATGAAAAAATAAACAGTGAAGATATTATTGATTTAGGCGTCTATTTTAATGTAATTAAGCGAGCTAAATGGCGAATTCTTGCTTTTTCTATCGTAGTTACATTACTTGCTATTATGGCGACATTTACGTTAGTACCTAAATATATCGCTACAGCAACTTTACTTATAGAGGCTGAGCAGGCCAAAGCTGTGAGCTTTGAAGAAATATATGGTTTAGATTCAAACAAGAAAGAATATTATTTAACACAGTTTGAGGTAATGAAGTCCGACAGTATTGCGCGTGAAGTAATTACTAAACTTGACTTAAAAACGCATCCCGACTTTATAGGAAAGCCCTCTGTTTTAAATCAGTTAAAGTCAATGGTTAAAAATAAACTGAAAGAACATATACCTTCTCTTAATAAAAAAGAAATCATTGTTTATTCACCAGAAGATCAATCTGAACGTGAAATGCTTAATTTATTAGGCGCTTTCAAATCTCGCCTTTATGTAACCCCAATTAGGAATACGCAATTAGTAAGAATAAGCTTTCAATCGAGTGATCCTAAATTGGCAGCACTCGTGGCTAACACTGTTGGACAAGTTTACATAGAAAGTCAAATGCGCGCTAAAATGGGCATCACTCAACAGGCTAGTAGTTGGCTGAATACTCGATTGTCTCAGTTACGCATCCAATTAGATGATTCTGAAGTACGCCTGCAAGCATATCGAGAGCAACAAAAATTGGTAGATATTGAAGGTATTGCAGGTCTTGCTACACAAGAGCTTGAGCAAATATCGCAGCAATTAATTGTTGCACGTAATGAACAAAATAATTTGCAAAGTATCAATCGTGTAATAAGTGAGTACGGGAATAATAACTTAGAATTGTTAGGCAGTATGCCTGAAATCACTTCTCACCAGGTTATACAAAACGTTAAACGTGACGTTATTGTAGTTGAGAGAAAATTAAGTGAATTAGGTGAAGTGTATGGACCGAAGCACCCTAAAATAATTTCAGCAAAGGCTGAACTTAAAACGGTGAAAGATAACTTAAATAAGCAAATCAAAGGTCTTATCACAGGTATTGAAAAAGAGCTTAATAGAATAACGCGAACTGTTAGCGCGCTTGAGCGAGATTTAGTTAAGATTCGTGCTGAGTATCAGGAGATTACCCGCAAAGAAACCCAATATAATCAGCTTAAACGTGAAGTTGAAACAAATAGAAATATCTTTAACACGTTTTTGTCTCGCTCTAAAGAAACAGAAGTAACTAGTGATTTTAGTTCTGCCGCTGCACGATTTACCGATCAAGCTTATGCGCCTAATAGTCCTTCAAAGCCTAACAAGAAACTTATTATTATTCTGGCCTTTGTCGTTAGCTTTGGGTTTGCAGCAGTAATGAGTTTCGTTTTTGATGCATTAAATGATACCGTTAAAACTAAAAGTGACGTTGAGAGTAAGCTTGCTCAGCGTATGCTTGGATTATTACCATATGTAAAAATACCAAGGAAAAGCCATTTTCCTATTCATGCATACCTTGATGATAACTTTAGAAGGTTTGCTGAGTCAGTGCGAACTTTTCGTACAAGTTTGTTGTTAACTCAACTCGATCGTGAACATAAAGTAATTGCGATTACTTCCAGCTCCCCTGGTGAGGGTAAGACAACTACTTCTGCTAATTTAGCAATGTCATTAGCGCAAATGGGCAAAGTTTTGTTAATTGACGCTGATCTGCGTAAACCAAGTATTGCAAAACGATTTGATATTCCGGTATTTCATCCTGGACTAAGTAATTTAATAGTAGGTACTGAACAACTACCGGAATGCGTTCATATTGATGGTCAATCGGGAGTTGCTGTTATGCCAAGTGGTCAAATTCCAGGAAATCCATTAGAGCTTTTATCGAGTACTCAATTTAGTGAGGTACTTGATATTTTGAAAGAAAAATATGACCACATAGTTATTGATACTCCACCTACACAAGCTGTAAGTGATGCTTTAGTTGTTGCACAAAATGCTGATTCGGTCATTTATGTTGTTAAATCAGATGTTACACGTATTAAACTTATTAAAGCTGGTGTTGAACGTTTATTTGAATCTAAAGCGCATGTTGCAGGTATTGTACTTAATCAAGTCGACATGAATAAGCGTAAAGATGAACACAGTCATGGCTATTACGATTATCATGATTATTCGCAAAAGCCAGAGCAATCAAATTCTTAGTAGGTAATAATTTATGTTTGATATTCATTCACACATTTTGCCCAATCTAGATGATGGCGCTAAAGATATAAAAGAGTCATTAGCTCTTTTAAAAATGGCTCAAGCTGATGGAATAACTCATATGGTAGCTACTCCTCATATACATATTGGACGCTTTGATAACTCTACCACCCATTTGTACAACGATTTAGAGAACTTAAAAGCGCAAGCTTTGGCAAATGGTATTACTATAAATCTTGCTGTTGCTGCAGAAGTAAGGCTTGATATTGAGCTAATGACATTAGTTTTATCAAATAAGCTCCCGTTCATCGGCAAAATTGATTCATTTAATTGTATATTATTGGAGCTACCACATTCACATGTTCCACAGGGCTATGATAAATTTATTAACTGGCTTGCAAAGCAAAATATAAAAGTAATAATACCTCACCCAGAGCGTAACCGAGATATACAAGCAAACCCTTTTTATATTGAGCGATTAAATCAATTAGGGTGTGAGTTTCAGTTAACAGCATCAAGCTTGGAAGGGGGATGGGGGGAGAGTGCAAAAACAATTAGCTTTGATATGTTGCAGAAAAATTTAGTGAGTTACGTTGCCTCTGACGCACACTCAGTTAAACGAAGACCTCCAATTTTAAGTAAAGCAAAAAAAATAGTGTCTGAATTACTGGGCGAAGATAAAGCACTTGAATTATTTTATGGTAACCCAAAACGTTTAACCAGTTCGTTATTTAATAATTAATATAATTACACACTCGGCTCCCACTTATAAATTACTCAAACACATAGCTAGCTGTTACTTATGTTAAAGTCATTGAATAGGATAGGGCTTTATAGCATTTGTGGAGTATATTTGTGTTTTTATAAAGTTTTAAAACTTTTACATTGTAAACTAGAAGTTGAGTTTATATTTTAAGTTAATGAGTTTTATATAAATTAGCGCCTATGCAAGTATTAACTGATGCTATCAAACCACTCAATCTTATAATAATTGTTTATCATTTTTAATGTAGGTTACGTATAGCTAGTCAACAACAATTGCCAAATTTATAAGGCTTGTTGTTTTCATTAACGCAAAGTGCTACCTGTTAATTTGATAAATGGTTTTTCTGGTTTTTTGTTTAAAGCAAGACCTTTTAATTCAATCTTATTATAAGTTATTTTTGATGTGTAGATGATTATTGAAAGCGTAATTAATATCAGAGTGTTATTTATGAGCTGCCCACCAAAATCAAGGGAGCGTTGTGAGTTTATTATTGGTGCTATGCTTTCACCAGTAATTTTTTGTAAAACTATTCCAATAGAGTTAAAGATAAACAATATTGCAGCATGAGTCATATATATTGAATAAGATAACTTACCAGTGGTTTGAAATATTTTTATTTTTAATAACTTTGATATTAAACCAGCTTCAAATGCAAAAAATAATACAGTTAAAAGAAACAAAAAAGGCGCAATTAATGACTTGTATTTAAAGTTAACGCTTACAACGAAAATTATCAGAATTATTAGTAATACCTCTATTAGAGTGGCTAATGTAAGAGGAAATCTAAAATACGATATTTTTTTAAATAGTAGATAAATTACTGTGCCACCAAAAAAACAAGATAAACCTTTTAGTACACTTTCTACTAATAGGTCTGATTTTAAAAATATTAAGCTAAAAGCGATAGCAGAGATGCAAAACCAAACAATAGTTTTACTAGTTTTAAAAAAGGCTATAGTAGTAAAAAGTAATGCATAAATGTAAAACTCAATACTTATACTCCACGAAGGGTAATTGAAACTGAGAGGGTCTGTAAAAGAAGTCCATGAATGTATCAGTAGTAGGTTAGGAACAATTTCATTAATTGATGTATCGTTTGTAAAAGGTGGATTGTTAAATGAAATATCTCCGAACTTATAAGCAAATAATTTTCCTAGCTCTAAAATTATAAATACTGTTAGCATAAATATATGTAACGGGTAGATACGGAAGAATCGGGCTTTCATAAAACTTCTAAAATTTAAATCTTTTTTATCGCCGTAACCATGTGCTAATACAAAACCACTTAAAATAAAAAAGAACTCTACGAATACTGCGCTACCTCTAAAAAAATCTAATTCGGTTATTGAGTTAACAAAATGCATATGAAAAATCACTACAGAGATCGCACAAATCCCTCTAAATGCATCAAGTGCTTCAAATCTTCTATTCAAAAGTTAGTCCTTTGATTATTAAAACAATAGTGCCAAGGTAATTACTAATCCTTTACTGTAATTTTAAATTTTTTACTCTGTTATAATACTATATCCAATTGGTCGCTATGTAAAATCAAAGTGTACTTTCTAATATATTGAAGTTTCTATTACCAGTTTAAATTTTGGTGTTAATAAATAAAGGTAGGATAAGTCTATTTCTGGAGTTCAGCTTAAATAATAACTGTTCAATGGATATTTATATTATTGTAAGCGCTAGGTTTTATAGAAAGTACTATAGAAAAACGCCCAGAGCCATTGTATAAGCTCTGGGCTACAAATGGCTCTTAGTTGAGCCTTGCGCTAACTAAATACACTTTCGTAATTCCTAGGGAGAAGAAGAAAGTACTTAAAAGTTTAGTCAAGCCACTCAGAATTGCATAACTAATCTTGCCATTTGGTTACATTTGATAACAAATCATTAGATTAATTATGCGCATCTTTATACTTTTGTTTATACCCAGCTTATTAACTGAGTATTTTGCACAAGGTCGCGTGGCAAAGAGTTTTTAATCTTATTTTTTTGCCATTTACCCAGTCCTATCGGGCAGCCACATAAGGTTAGTACTACTTCGCCGCTGGCTTTTGTAACGTCTTCTAGCCGTATATCTTTACCATTAAAGTAGTCATTTGCTTGCTTGTTTGTTAAAGCATATGTATTGCTTTTGCATTCATTACCAAACACGGTAGCAAACTCGTGAGTCAGCCTTACACCATTTTTATGAATTATGCCTATTTGTATGCCTAAGCGTGCGTATTTTATTTTATTTTGCACGGCTTCAAACCCGTCAGGGAATAACCACAGTTCTTTATCGCGCTGCATTAACTTACCTGGCAGCGCTTTTAAGCCAAACTGTTTTTTAAGCTCGCTCATAAAAGAAGTGGTTTGTTTTTTATCAAACTCGTTAAACGGAAACGCACCTTTTTTAACGCTTTGGGTTGGGTTATTGCAGCTTGCAAGTTTTTTAAACTTAGCGATAAAAAACCTTCACTGTCGAATGTTTGCGGCCACACATGTAAATAGCCCTCGGCGGTTGTGGCTTTTTCTGCCCCTTTAAATAAATCACTTAGCGATTGCGGCTCAATGTAGTCGCCAAATTCGCTAAGCAAATAATTGCATACATTTTGGTTTTCAAGCGGGGTGAGCGTACAGGTTGAGTACACAAGCGTTCCGCCTGGCTTTAATGCGTAAAATGCGCTTTTTATTAAGTCTTTTTGTACTTGAGCAATTTCTATATTTGATTCAATAGACCAGTTTTTAAGGGCATCGGCGTCTTTACGTACGGTACCTTCGCCAGAGCAGGGTGCATCAAGTAAAATGCTATCAAAGCATTCAAACATATAATTACCAAATATGACGCCATCAAAATGTGAGAGCGCGCAGTTACCCACCCCCATACGTTTAAGCGTAGCGCTAAGTACTTTTAAGCGTGATGACGAAAGCTCGTTGGCAACAAGTACCCCTTGGTTATTCATTATTGCGGCAAGTTG
This sequence comes from Pseudoalteromonas carrageenovora IAM 12662, assembly GCF_900239935.1. Lineage (NCBI taxonomy): Bacteria > Pseudomonadati > Pseudomonadota > Gammaproteobacteria > Alteromonadales > Pseudoalteromonadaceae > Pseudoalteromonas > Pseudoalteromonas carrageenovora. The sequence goes on along the minus strand of NZ_LT965928.1, from coordinate 2,106,400 downwards.
CGAAGTTTTAGAGCCAGGCGCTGATGCCATATCAAGTACGTAACCATCTTGTAAATCTAAGTTTTCAATACTTTGTTTTAGTGCCATAGGCGGCAGCATTGAGCTTGCCTCTTGCACGTACATAGCGCCGCTTAAATGTAAGTCGGTATTGCCTAATGCTAGGTTTTGCTCTTCATCGCTTGGGCGTTCTAGCCAAAAACCCTCACTACACCAAGGTATGGGTGTAAGTTGCCAGTTTTTTTGCTCTGCACGGTGTTTAAATTCAGCAACACTAATTTTTAATGTATTTACACGAATAGATTTTCTGAGAGGGCGACGGCACGCGTTTATAGAGTCGTCTAAATTGAGGTGCGCAGGTAAATAGGTTTTTACGTCGTCAATAAAGTGCTCAGGAATATAAGTGTTGGCGTTCACTGGTGGCTCGTACATTAAAAATAAAGCGTGATATTAGCACTTTTAAAGTGTTTTTTCAGAGTTAAATATTGAATTTGTTTGTTGATGCTATGTCGACACTTTGTGATTTTAGTTCATTTTTAGTGCAGTTATAAAGGGCTTTAGATTAACAGTGTCGACAATAAGTGTGTTTTTTACTCATTTAGGTAGAGCTAAGGGTTGACATGTTTTTTTATTAAGCACATAGTTAACCCATCAATTGTCGACAATTTATTTGTGAAGCCATGACGCAAACTTTTTTAAACGATACACCTATTACTACAGCATCTGATCAAGTGTTTGTAGATATGCGCCGCGAAATAGTAGAGGGCAGCATAGAGCAAGGCAGCAAAATATCAGAGCCGGAGCTTGCAAAGCGTTACGGCGTAAGCCGTGCCACGCTAAGAGAAGCATTAAATCGTTTAGAAAGCTGTTATTTAGTTGAGCGTAAAGCCAATGTAGGCTGCCGTGTAGTGGCGCTTACAGCAGAACGTTTAATTGAAGTGTATCAGGTTCGTAGCTCCCTTGAAGGGTTGGCTTGTAGGCTTGCTGCCGACAATATGGAGCCCGAGGAAGTTAAAGGCTTAAAGCAATTACTTAATCAGCATTTGCAAACTCAGCGTGTAAAAGAAGGCGAGTCGTACTATCAAGAAGCAGGCGATTTAGACTTTCACTATCGCATCATCAAAGGTAGTAAAAACGCTCATTTAATTCATTTGTTATGTAACGAACTTTATCAATTAATTCGTATGTACCGTGTGCAAATGGGTATGGTGGGGCCGCGTGTATCTAAAGCGTTTGACGAGCATTTAGCCATTATTAACGCGATAGAAAACCATGATGGTGAACTCGCCGAAATGTTGATGAAGCGACACATAAGTGCATCGCAAGCCAATATTCAAACCAAATTTAATGTATGCCAATCAATATGAGTATTCGAACAATATAACTGAATAAATCGCTCTATAACGTCGTTAAGAATTTTTTATTTAGAACCACTAAACATAAAAATTATTGCCTAGTTACAGAACGATTTTCTTAGCGTTAAATATACCTCATACACATACAGATTGGATTTAGTCATAAAAAGAAACTTCTAAAAGCTAAAGAGAAAGTTAGCAGAGCAGTAAAACAGTCACAATTTAAGATTAAAAATATAAGTTACTCCATGTAGCAACCGTTCAAAGTGAGGAGAAAATAATGTCAGCAGGATTAAAATTTAAACAGGCCATTGCGAATAACCGCCCATTACAAGTAGTGGGTACTATTAATGCCTATACAGCCATGATGGCTGAAAAAATGGGCCACCAAGCAATTTACCTCTCTGGTGCAGGTGTGGCAAATGCCTCTTACGGTATGCCCGATTTAGGCATGACCAGCCTTGATAATGTACTTGAAGATATTCGCCGTATAACCGGTGCAAGCGATTTACCACTACTTGTAGATGCTGATACAGGGTGGGGCGGCGCGTTTAACATTGCTCGTACCGTTAAAGAAATGACCAAAGCAGGCGCAGCGGGTTTTCATATTGAAGACCAAGTGGCACAAAAGCGTTGCGGTCATCGCCCTAATAAAGAAATTGTAAGCCAAGGTGAAATGGTTGACCGCATTAAAGCCGCAGTTGATGCAAAAACCGATAGTGATTTTTACATTATGGCGCGTACCGATGCGTTTCAAAAAGAGGGTTTAAGCGCCGCGATTGACCGCGCAGCTGCGTGTGTTGAAGCGGGCGCTGATGCTATTTTTGCAGAAGCCGTGCACGACCTTGCCGATTACCAAGCATTTGCAAAGGCGATTAATGTACCAATTTTAGCTAATATTACAGAGTTTGGCCAAACGCCTATTTACACCAAAGAGCAGTTAAGTGAAGTAGGTGTAGAAATGGTGCTTTATCCACTTAGCGCCTTTAGAGCAATGAATAAAGCTGCGCTTAATGTGTACTCTGCGATTTTAAATGAAGGCTCTCAGCAAAGCGAAATTGAGAACATGCAAACACGCGCCGAGCTTTACGAATTTTTAGATTACCACACATACGAAAACACACTCGATAACCTTTTTTCATCAAAATCTGACAAATAATAACTATTAAAATAGATAACACACACAAATTTAGATAGGAGAAGATCATGGTAGATAAAGCATTAGGCGGAGCAGGTTTACGCGGGCAAGTTGCAGGGCAAACAGCATTATGTACAGTAGGACAAACAGGCTCAGGTTTAACGTATTGTGGGTACGATATTAGCGAACTTGCCGAAAAAGCACAGTTTGAAGAAGTGTCTTTTTTACTTTCACGCGGCGAACTACCAACAGCCAATGAACTAGCCGAGTATAAAGCTAAATTAAAAAGCTTACGCGGCCTGCCAGATGCACTAAAAACCGTGCTTGAAAATATTCCTAAAGACGCGCATCCAATGGATGTTATGCGTACCGGTTGCTCAATGCTGGGTAACCTAGAAATGGAACTTGATTTTAGCCAAGCAAACGATGCGATTGACCGCATGGTTGCGCTCTTCCCAAGTATTATTTGTTACTGGTACCGCTTTACACACGATGGCGTACGCATTGAAACACAAACTGATGACGGCTCAGTGGGCGCGCACTTTTTAACCCTATTACACGACAAAGCACCGAGCGAGCTTTTTGCGCAAGTAATGAATGTGTCGCTAATTTTATACGCAGAGCATGAATTTAATGCCTCTACATTTACTGGGAGAGTGTGTGCATCAACGCTTTCTGATATTCATTCGTGTGTAACGGGCGCTATTGGCACGCTACGTGGGCCACTTCATGGTGGTGCAAACGAAGCCGCTATGGATATGATTCAGGGTTTTACAAGTGCAGAGCACGCCGAGCAAGAAGTTATGGGCATGTTAGAGCGTAAAGATAAAATAATGGGCTTTGGCCACGCTATTTATCGCGAGTCAGATCCGCGTAACGTAATTATTAAAAAATTCTCTGAAAAACTAGCGGCTGAGGTGGGCGATGATGTGCTTTACCCGGTTTCGGTTCGTTGTGAAGAGGTTATGTGGCGCGAGAAAAAACTGTTTTGTAATGCCGATTTTTTCCATGCATCGGCGTATCACTTTATGGATATTCCAACCAAATTGTTTACGCCAATATTTGTTATGAGCCGTGTTACAGGCTGGACTGCACATGTTAAAGAGCAGCGCGCTAATAACCGTATTATTCGCCCAAGTGCTGATTACACAGGGCCAGAGGCACGTAGCTACACGCCAATTGAATCAAGAGGCTAATTAGTTACACATAATACCAATCCGTAATAATACTTAATTAAGCGGATTGGTATAGGGTGAGCAATACGCTCACTTCTTGCCTTTTATTTCCCGTCACCTATTAGCGAACAGATATTATGACCATAATTAATAACACCCAATACCGAAAACCATTGCCCGGCTCAAATGTGGATTACTACGACACGCAAGAAGCCGTTGATGCAATAAAGCCTGGTGCTTATGCCACATTGCCTTACACATCGCGTGTACTTGCCGAAAACTTAGTGCGCCGCTGTGAGCCAGATATGCTAACCGATGCGCTTAATCAGCTTATTGAGCGTAAGCAAGATTTAGATTTTCCGTGGTATCCGGCGCGCGTGGTGTGCCACGATATTTTAGGCCAAACTGCATTAGTTGATTTAGCAGGCCTGCGCGATGCCATTGCTGCAAAAGGTGGGGATCCTGCAAAAGTAAATCCGGTTGTGCCAACACAGCTAATTGTTGATCACTCATTAGCGGTTGAGCACGCAGGCTTTGATCCTGAAGCATTTGAAAAAAACCGTGCAATAGAAGATAGACGCAACGATGACCGTTTTCATTTTATAAACTGGACTAAAACCGCCTTTAAAAATATTGATGTTATTCCGCCTGGTAACGGCATTATGCATCAGATTAACCTTGAAAAAATGTCGCCTGTTATTCAAAACCGCGATGGCATTGCATTCCCCGATACCTTAGTAGGTACCGACAGCCACACCCCGCATGTGGATGCACTTGGCGTAATTGCAGTGGGCGTAGGTGGGCTTGAAGCTGAGAGCGTAATGCTTGGCCGTGCCTCGTACATGCGCCTGCCTGATATAGTAGGTGTTGAGCTTACAGGCACTCGTCAGCCTGGCATTACTGCAACCGATATAGTATTGGCCATTACTGAATTTTTACGCGCTCAGCGTGTGGTTTCGACCTATTTAGAATTTTACGGTGAAGGCGCCGATGCACTAACCCTTGGCGATAGAGCAACTATTTCAAACATGACGCCAGAATTTGGTGCAACTGCGGCAATGTTTTATATAGACGATAAAACAATAGATTATTTACGTTTAACAGGGCGTGATGAAGAGCAAATAGCGCTTGTAGAAAACTATGCTAAAACGGCAGGCCTTTGGAGCGATAGTTTAAAAATCGCAAAGTATGAGCGTGTTTTGACCTTTGATTTATCTAGCGTTGGACGTAATATTGCTGGGCCTTCAAATCCCCATCGCCGTGTATCAACGAGCGATTTAGCAAAAGAAGGTATATCAGGCAAGGTTGAAAACGAGGAAGGCTTAATGCCAGATGGCGCCTGTATTATTGCTGCTATTACCAGTTGTACTAACACCAGTAATCCGCGCAACGTAATTGCTGCCGGCTTACTTGCGCGTAACGCAAATGCAAAAGATTTAATGCGCAAACCCTGGGTTAAAACGTCATTAGCACCGGGTTCAAAAGCGGTGCAATCATACCTAGAAGAAGCAAAATTACTCCCTGAACTTGAAAAACTTGGCTTTGGTATTGTGGGTTTTGCATGTACTACCTGTAACGGCATGAGCGGCGCGCTTGACCCTGTAATTCAACAAGAAGTGATAGATCGTGACTTATACGCAACAGCGGTACTTTCGGGCAATCGTAACTTTGATGGGCGTATTCACCCATATGCTAAGCAAGCGTTTTTAGCGTCACCGCCATTAGTTGTGGCTTATGCTATTGCTGGCACTATTCGTTTTGATATTGAAAAAGATAGTTTAGGGCAAGATCAAAACGGCAATGATATAACGCTAAAAGACTTATGGCCAAGCGATGAAGAAATAGATGAAGTAATAAAACAAAGTGTAAAGCCAGAGCAATTTAAAAAAGTATACGAGCCTATGTTTGATTTAACCGTAGATTACGGTGAAGACAACGACCCACTTTATGAGTGGCGCGAGCAAAGTACTTATATTCGCCGCCCGCCATACTGGGAAGGCGCCCTTGCAGGTGAGCGAACCATGACCGGCATGCGTGCTCTTGCTGTACTTGGCGATAATATTACAACGGATCATTTATCGCCATCAAACGCAATTATGGCAAGCAGTGCCGCAGGTGAATACTTAACTAAAATGAATGTCCCAGAAGAGGACTTTAACTCGTACGCAACGCACCGAGGCGATCACTTAACAGCGCAGCGTGCCACGTTTGCAAACCCTAAATTGTTAAACGAAATGGTGCTTGATGAAAACGGCGAAGTTAAACAAGGTTCATACGCGCGTTTAGAGCCTCAAGGTACTAATACCCGTATGTGGGAAGCAATTGAAGCTTATATGCAGCGTAAACAGCCGCTAATAATTGTAGCGGGTGCCGATTATGGCCAAGGCTCATCTCGCGATTGGGCTGCAAAAGGTGTAAGGCTTGCAGGCGTTGAAGTTATAGCCGCAGAAGGCTTTGAGCGCATACACCGTACTAACTTAATTGGTATGGGTGTTTTACCGCTTGAATTTAAACCAGGCACTACCCGCAAAACGCTTAACATTGATGGCAGCGAAAGCTTTGATGTAAAAGGCGAGCCAACACCTGGCGCTACCATTGATTTGGTGATTACGCGTAAAAATGGTGAGGTACTAACGGTACCTATGAAATGCAGATTGGATACGCAAGAGGAGCTTTCTATTTATGCTGCTGGCGGTGTATTACAGCGTTTTGCACAAGACTTTTTAGAAGCAACGCAATCAGCATAAGGGGCGTGCATTATGTTTAAACCACAAATTAAAGTACCAGCAACTTACATGCGTGGCGGCACCAGTAAAGGCGTGTTTTTTAAATTAACCGATTTACCAAAACCTGCCCAAGTGGCAGGTGAGGCGCGCGATAATTTATTACTACGTGTTATAGGTAGCCCTGACCCATACGGCAAACAAACCGATGGAATGGGCGGTGCTACATCAAGCACAAGTAAAACAGTTATTTTAAGTAAAAGTGAGCAACCTAACCACGATGTTGATTATTTATTCGGGCAAGTTGCCATTGATAAGCCGTTTGTAGATTGGAGCGGTAACTGCGGTAATTTAACTTCGGCTGTAGGCGCATTTGCAATAACGAATGGCTTAGTTGATAAAAATACAGTGCCCGACAACGGCGTTGCTATTGTACGTGTGTGGCAAGCTAATATTAAAAAAAGTATTTTAGTTCATGTGCCTATGACCAATGGTGAAGTACAAGAAACCGGTGATTTTGAGCTCGACGGTGTTACCTTTGCTGCCGCCGAGGTAAAGCTTGAGTTTTTAGACCCTGCCGACGGTGATGGCGCGTTATTTCCAACAGGCAATGTAGTGGATGACTTAGAAGTACCGGGTGTTGGTACTTTAAAAGCCACCATGATCAACGCAGGTATTCCTACTGTATTTATTAATGCTTGCGATATTGGCTATACCGGCACTGAGCTACAAGGTGACATAAATAACGATACAGCAGCACTTGAAAAGCTCGAAACTATTCGTGCCTATGGCGCAGTAAAAATGGGGTTAATTACTAATATTAACGAAGCACAAGCGCGCCAACATACACCTAAAGTAGCATTTGTTGCAGGTCCCGCAGACTATACATCGTCGAGTAATAAGTATATTAGGGCAAACAGTGTTAATTTGTTAGTACGCGCTATGTCAATGGGTAAGCTTCACCACGCCATGATGGGGACAGCCGCAGTTGCTATTGGTACGGCAGCTGCCATAGAAGGTACGCTTGTAAATATAGCTGCTGGAGGCGGTGCATTAAATGAAGTTAACTTTGGTCACCCCTCGGGCACGTTAAAAGTAGGCGCAGAAGCTAAAAAAATAGCTGGAGATTGGCAAGTTACCAAAGCTAGTATGAGCCGAAGTGCTCGTGTACTTATGGAAGGGGTTGTAAGAGTTCCCGGGTAACTGCATTTTAAACTTAGGTTACTTATATCTAGCAGCTAAATCGTTAGATATAAGTACAATTATAAAGCGCCTTGTTTAGCCGTAATTATACTAAATATAAACGCACTGTTTATATTTCACCATCCATAAATCTTCTAAAACCAATCCTTTATTACTAATAAAAGCTAAAGTGTCATTTTTTTTCGTGTATCTGCCGCATTTACTTGAAGAATATTATTAACAAACTAAATTAAATGTAATATTCGTTTAATAATATGAATATATTGTTTAAGTGGACGTAGGTTCTTTATGAGTTCCCATAGGTATTTGAATCCTAAAGGTGCTGACAAAGAAGTTATGTACCAGTTAAATCAAAAATACTTACTTAAAATGTATAAATATGTAGCAAAACCACATAGCTTAATGGTATTTTTAAAGTTCTAGTAACAAAGGTTATGAATGTGTGTTTGTTTATTGTTTTTGTAAACATAAAGCGTATGCATATCATTATCAACTAAACTAATTTTGATACTCATTCCAGGCTATCAAGGAGAAATAAATGGCAAAGCGTATGATCAAATTTACACCTATTGCAGCTTCAGTTGCACTTACTTTAGGCTTAACAGCATGTGGTACTGATAACGATAGAAACACCTATGTGCCACCTGTTGAATCTTTCTCAGCAACTGGAGAAGCTCAATTTAGTGTTGAAGTTACCGGTAAAGCAGTTAAAGGCGCAATGAAAGGTGCAGTTGTTTCAGTTACTACTTTAGATGACTCAGGCCAAAGTGTTCCTGTTGCTTTTCGCTCTGCGGCTTCAGCAGAAGCTGAAACATTTTCAGAAGAAGGCTTATCTCAAGATGCTGCTGATGCAGCTGTAGAAGCAAGTAAGCAAGCTTCAAACCCTGACGTAGTTACCGATGAAAGCGGTCGTTACAGCATTTATTTAGAAAGTGACTTTACTGGTCCTGTATATATTACAGTAAAAACATCTGCTGAAGGCGATGATAGCTTTTTACGCTGTGATGCTTATGTAGGTTGTGGTGATTACGATGAAGCTCCAGAAGCTGATGACGTAAACGACGGTGACACTAAAATTGAATTTGGTGAATGGTACAAAACAGACTTAGAACTATCTGTAGTAAAATACATCCCTGCGGTAGAAGCTGATACATCGGGCGCAAGTGGCATAGCTGGTGAAGAAAATGTTGATAGCTCTTATAAAGCTAATGCAACTTTCTTAACAACACTAGTAGCAAGTATTCTTATTGAATCTGGTGCTTCTATTGATGAAAGTGCAATTGCATCTGCAAGCCTTGATACTGTTATACAAGTACTAGGTCCTGATGCAGCACTATTATTATCATCTATTATTGGTGATTTATCTAACGGTGGCGCAGTTGATTTAAGTGAAGTAGACGGTGAAGAAGAGCTAAGCGAAGGTATTTTAGCTATTGCGCAGCTCTCATCTTCAATCCAAGGCTTGCCTTCAATTGCAGATGTAATGAGCAGCATTAAAGCTGGCATTCAATCAGGTCAGTTCAAAAATAACACTGATGAAGGTATTGCTGCAATTGCTACAATGTTACAAAGTGCTGTGACAAGCACTTCAAATGTTTTTGTTGCGATTGCTACAGGTAGTGAAGACGATATTAAAGCTGCATTAGAAGCCGCTTACGCTGCAAAAATTCCAGCGCCTAGCGCAGGTGAAATTGTTGCATTTGCCGCAAACTCAGCTGATATTGCTAAAAAAGCAAAAGAAGCTAAAGATAAAGCAGTTAAAAATGGTGCAGCAACAGACGCTGGACTTGCCGTTGCTGCAGAAAAAGTTAAAAAAGCATTAGAAGTAATAGGCTGTACTGATTCAGGTTGTACTGTAGATGAAGATTTTTACGTTGCTTTAGCTGCTGCTTTAACAGCAGAGATAACAGCTTCTCAAACTTCACTTACAGCTCTTGAAATGGATATTGATAGCGCTGAAAGCTCACTTGAAGATGTACAAGCAATGGGTGGCGACGCGCTTACTGCAGATAACGCAGCAGCATTTGTAAGTGCCGTTACGCTTCTTAAAAACGAAGCAGATACAGCTGGCTTATCTGTTAAAGCTGGTTCTATTTATGTTAAATCTCAAGGTTATGTAACTGCAGCAAATGCTTTAGTTGCAGAGAGTTCTGATTATCAACAAGTTCTTGACTCTGCAACATCACTAAATACTGATGCGCTAACAGCTGTTACTGATGCAGTGGCCTATGATGTTGCACTTGCTGCATTAGTTGTTGAAGCTGATGCCGCAATTGAAGATTTTGATATTGAACTTGCTGCTGCTAAGTTAGTAGCAGAAGACACTGCTGATGTAGCTGACGTTAAAAAGACTGCTGCAGATATGGCTGAAGCTACTTCTACAAGCGCACTTGCTACAGCTGAAGATGCAATGGTAGATACAGCTGAAAATGCAGCCGAAGCTCAAGAGCTTGCAATGAATGCTGTTGAAGCTGCTTCAGAATTTGCGGCAGCGGTTGATGCACTAGAAATTGCTATTGCACAAGCACTTGCTGCTGCAAATGACTACTTAGAACTTGAAGGCGAAGGTGCTCAAGCAATGGTAGATGCATTAGTAGCAATGCAAACAGCTGCTGAGGCTCAAGGCGAATTAGCAAATGAGCAATTTGTAACAGCTTATAATTTACAAATTACTGCTGAAGAAGCGGTTGCTAAATTTGCAGTACTTACTTCAGTTAAAGCTACTTCTGAGTCGCTTTCAACAATGACTGTACTTACTAACACTGGTGGTCAAGCAGTTATTGATGCCGCTGATGTTTTAGCAGACGTTATTGATGAGCTAGCTGATATGGGTAACTCAGGTGAAGGCACTTCTACTCGCCAACCTGAGTGGGATTACAATTATAGTTTAGATGATTTAACGCTAGTTCTTACAAATGACACAACTGATGAAATGATCAGCGCTGCCGCATCTTACCAAGGCGAGCAGTTAGTTGTTGCTTGGGGTGCTACGTTAGTTGGTGGTGATGCTACGGTTGAGTTAATGACTGCAGATTCACAAGCAAACGCACTTACAGATTGTGTTGATTTTGCAGCCGGTACTATTGACGAGACTCAAATTGATTCTTGTTTAATATTTACTTTTGATGGTGAAGTAGATGCTGACACTGTTGATGATGCGGAAATCGTTAATACTGAAACCTGGAACCACGTGGAAATTATGGACGGTGAGTCTGGTTTTGCGGGTATGTTAAATATAACTGCTAATGACGCGACTGACATGGGTACAGTTACCCTTGAAGGTATGTCTGGCGACCTAGACTTTAAAGTTATGGGCATGGTTGATAGCAGTGGTGATGAAGACGAAAGTACATTAGATGTTATGGTTAAAGGTGATACAGCAATGGGTTACACTTTATCTCTAACTGGTATGGAGTCTGAAGGCTACACAGGTGATGTGAAGGCAATGTACAATGGCGAAATGATGTCATTTGGTACTGCGACTAAAGTTACTAACGGTGTATCAATCACTTACATTGATGGTGATGTAGTGCCTTACACAGATGTTGATTTAATCGACGCAAGTAAGTAACTTAAAACTATAAAAGGGAAAAGCTGTGCGCTTTTCCCTTTTTTTATAGAAAGCGATTTTATTATGAAAAAAAAAATTCTCTTGTTAGGATTTTCGACAGCTCTTATTTCTCCTCTTGCATCCGCAGATAATCAATTTCAAATTTTTACCCACTTTGACGCAGAAATTTATACCGAAGCACAACCAGTACAATCTTTTGTTGATGATTTTGACGCGCCACTTAAATCAGGTGATAGTGCATTTACCTACAATATATTTGAAGTCGGTGTTGGTTACGGAAATTTTAAAGTTGGCCTACAAAGTCGTTACGATTACGTACTTAATTTTGATCCTGATACTGCGCTATATACTCATACAGAAAAAAACGATTTAGCTTTTGAAGATAGGTTTTACACTTATTATTTAGATGCTAAACAAGCAACCTCTAACGGTGTTTTTGTATCGTATGACTTTAAATTTTTAGACAAAAATGCATTAACGATTACACCTAAACTATCTATTTTTGCCAGTTCTCACTTTCAAGATGCAACTGTAAATGGTCAAATTTACAGTGATGAAGTTGAAGGGACCGTAACCGTAGACTACAACTTTTCAAAAGACATTTTATTTAAAGAATTTACTCCCTCACAAAAACCAGAAGGTTTAGGCTACAGTTTGGATATTTTTGCTGATTGGCAAGTAAACGATGAGCTTCAAGTAGGGTTTAGCGTAAAAGATTTACTTTATAAAACAGATTACGACGATAGTGGTTCAGTAAAAGGGCAAACAACAGAGATCCCTTTTAGAGAAGATGATAATGGCGATATTGTTACTCAACCAACGGTTTCATTACAAACGTCTGCTTATGGAAACACTCAATCACATGACTTAGAGATGGAAATGCGTTTACAAGCATTTGCTGATTATAGAATTAATGAGCGCTTTTCAACTCAGCTAACAATTAAACGCTACGATCAAGACACATTTAATCAATTAAAAGGGCGTATTCACTTTTGGGACCATTGGAAAGTCCAAGCTGGTTACGAAACAAAAAGTGAGGCTTTTTTGGTTGGTATAGAAAACGAGTATTTTGGTCTTAATTTACAAACTGATAGTTTAGATTTAGATAAAGCCTATTATGCAAATGTGAATTGGTATATGAACATTAAGTTTTAAGGAATGAAGATGCTAAAACAAATTTTACCTTTAGGGGTTGCTATCGCATTAGCCGGTTGTGGTGGGTCTTCATCTGATAGTGAAGATACTCAAAGTGTTGCCGTTACTGTTGCTTCAACATCTTCCACTGTAAATTTTTATGTTGCAAATTGGCAGCCTTCTCAAGGCACTTTAAATGTTATAAATAGTGATGGTGTTGTTCAAGAGTCGATTGCTGTAGACAATATTAATACCGCAAGCGTTAGTGTAGATCCACTTACCTTTAACAGCTTTGAATTTATTCCTGATGATAGCACTTTAACATGCCCTCGTTTTACAGGTTGTGGTAGAACGGTTCGTGGAGATATTAACGATTTAAACGAAAACCGTTTGATTGATTATCAAGAGCCAACAGCTGTCACTTTAAACTACAAAGCGAGCGCTTTTAGTGCACCGGGTCAAAATACAGTTTATTTATCGCCGCTTAGTAAAGTGATTTCTGATCAAGGCTATAGTGCTGTTGCAGCAAGTTTAGCAGCAACTCCTTTTTATCATCTAACACACAGTAATTTAAGTGCAAGTGTTGAAGCTGAAATGGTAACTAATGCATTTACTTACGCTGCAATAATTGCGGGTGCTACAGATGCAAGCTTTAGTGTTGATAATGCATTTACTGACTTTGCTACCAAGCAAGAAGATCAGCAAGCATGGCAGGATTATAGCGAGTTGGCAGCGCAATACGTTACTGATAATTTATTTAGTGATCAAGGTAATGCGTTATTACAAAACGTTGCCGGTGAAGTGAAACAAACGATAGCAAGTGTAACTACCTACTCTAATTGGCAAGTACGAACACAAGTTACGCAAAGTTTAGATTCAAGAGAATTACTTGTTGATACTCGTAATATTATAGGTGTTGCAAGGCTTCAAGAAAAAAGTTACTCAGATGAGCTTGATTCTAAATTTGAAGAGCTTGAGGGCGCTTTTGATGAAGATACTCAACAAACGCTTGATGCACTGATTAATTCACTAAACGAAGTTATTACTAATTATTCGCCATTAGCAGACGATTCGACACCAGCAGGGCAATATAAACTTCGAGATCTAGATATAGACTATAGTAAATCGCCTTATACTTGGGCTATAACCGGTACATATGATGATTTACCTATTTCTATAGATTTATCTATTCCGACATTTCGTGTGAGCGGCGTACTAGGTGATAAAATTGAAGGCGTAATGACTGCTTCAATTACAAATGGTGCAACGGTACTTAGCGTTGACGTTAGCGAGTTACTGATACAGTTTGATGGAATTGACGAAGTTAACGAGTTAAACCCAGATGCCGAGACAGGAATTGCTCAGTTAACTTCTAATGTCATTATAACTAAAGCTGCGGGTCAGCTTGATGGTGATTTATCGCTAAGTTTAGAGCGCTTTGTAAACTCATTTGGTGAAGTATCAAACACATTATCAACGTTTGATTTTGTTGGTAATTACCAAAGCAGTATTCAAAATACAGATTTTCATATTACGGCTGTAGAAGCTTCACCGTTTATAGGTGAAGAAAATGACGATTTAGCATTTACCTTCGAGCTAGATTTTCCTTTAAGTGGTGCAAGTGATTTTAAATTTGCTTATGTAGGTGAAGCCGCAAACTTATCAGAGCTTACTTCAACAGATATTTTTGTGAGTGTACAAAATAGAGCTTTAGATCTTCGTATAAGAGATGTAAGTGGCAACCTTAATCTTATTGCTAAAGGTGAAAATGGTCGCTGGTTAGATGTAAAACAAAAAGGTCGTAACTACAGTGGAGGTCTATATTTTGGTGATACTAAAATTGCTGAAGTTACTGCTGTGAGAGGCATCCCAGGTGTATTATTTTCTAACGGTGATTTCGAATCATTATTTTAAATAGTTTTTAGAGATAACTTATAAACATAAAGCCCAACACTAGTTGGGCTTTTCGTTTATTGAAAAGGTGTTTTTACAAAAACTCAATACTTACCGTTTCACCTTTTGCAATGCTACCGCTTTGTGCGGGTACTACAATTAAGTAATTTGCTCTACTGAGTGACGAAAGTACGCCTGAGCCTTGTTTATTAAATGGCGTTACAAGCAAGTCACCTTGCTCATTTGTTGAAGCTGTAGCGCGTTGAAAGTCGGCTCTGCCAGGGCGTTTTTTAACAACTGATGTTGTAATAGCATTAAAACGCATTTTAGGGGCTACTTGCCCAAGTCCAGAGAGCTTTTGTAGTGCAGGTTCTACTAGTTGATTAAACGTTACTGCGGCTGATACGGGGTTACCTGGTAAGCCAAAAAAGTAACTGTTGGGTAACTTACCAAAAGCAAAGGGTTTACCTGGCTTCATGGCTATTTTCCAAAAATGGATATTACCAATTTCATTTAATACTTCTTTAGTAAAGTCAGCTTCACCAACCGATACACCACCTGAACTTATTACAGCATCTGCTTTTTCATCTGCACTTAAAAAAGCTTGAGTAATGAGCGCTTTATCATCGCTGATGATACCTAAATCAAGCACATCTACGTTTTGTTGCTGTAATGCACTAATTATTACGGCACGGTTACTTTCATAAATAGCGCCTTTTTTAAGGGGCTGTCCAGGCTCAATTAGCTCATCACCTGTAGAAAACACGGCGACTTTTAATTTGCGAGTGACATTTATGTCGGCAATACCTAAAGAGGCGAGTAAGCCTACATCAACGGCTTTAAGTTTATCGCCTGCATTTAAAATAACGTCATTTATTGCAATGTCTTCACCGGCAAAACGAATATTTTCATCAACGGCAGGCTGCGCAGTAAATGTGATTTGATCACCATTAACCGATGCGTTTTCTTGCATTACAACGCCATTAGCACCCGGTGCAATGGCTGCTCCCGTCATTATTCTTACGCACTGTCCGGGAGTGAGTGTGCCTTCAAATGTTTGCCCTGCAAATACGCTCCCTACTTGAGTATAGGTTAAGCTTTTATCTGAAATACAAACAGCATAGCCATCCATAGCAGAGTTATTGTGAGCAGGCACATTAATATTAGATTTAACATCATTGGCTAAAACCCGGCCAACACTTTGCATTATGGAGATGGTTTCATTGTGCGAAATTGCATTGATAGAGCTTAGTATGTTTTGAATTGCCGTTTCTATTGGTAATAAACCGGGTGCATTGCAAACATCGTTCATATATATTGCTTACTTAAATCATTTTATTTTTAAAACAATACTTATAATGTCAAAGCTTTACAATACATGGCTGGGTTATTTTTTGTTTGTATTTTGCGTGTTCTCAAGCACGTTAAGTGCAAAAGAAACATTGCATGTCGCAGTAGCAAGTAACTTTAAAACTGTCTTACAAACTTTACTGCAAGAATCTCCTTTACCCGGCGTACAAGTAAAAATATCAGCGGCTTCAAGCGGGATTTTATATTCTCAGATTGTACATGGTGCGCCGTTTGATGTGTTTTTATCAGCTGATGATCTCCGCCCGCAAGCATTAGTAAAACAAGGGTTTGCTAGTCAAAGTAGCTTAGTTACCTACGCATTAGGTGAGCTTGCATTGTGGCAGCCCAATGCTAATAAAGTAAATGATAAAGTAGCCATTGCTAACCCTCGTTTTTCACCTTATGGTCGGGCATCGCAGTTTTATGCTAATGCTAACTTTAAAAAGCCAATAAGTTACGTATACGGTAATAACATTACGCAGGCCTTTCAGTTTGTTCAAAGTGGCAATGTGTCAATTGGGCTGGTGGCGGTGTCTACGTTAAAAGCTGCGTATAGCAATACACAAAACCCCAAGTATTTAGATTATAAAGTGCTAGAGGCGAGTGAATACCCCGATATTATCCAACAAGGCGTTATTATAAAATCGACAAAAAAAATGGCGAGTGCAAAAAAGCTTATGGAGTTTTTAATGACAAGTAGCACTCAACTTAAGCTTATTAAATTAGGATACAGATCAAAGGACAGCAATGCTTCAAAGTGATTTAACTGCGCTGTGGTTAACAATAAAACTGGCCTTTATAACCGCTATATTACTACTCGTTTTCTGCATTCCGGTTGCTTATAAATTAGCAGGCTACAAAGGTAAATTTAAACCTTTTTTAGAGGCATTAATTGCTATGCCTTTAGTATTACCGCCCACTTTATTAGGTTTTTACTTATTGGTTCTTTTTTCGCCAACGCATGCTTTTGGGCAGTTTTGGTTTTGGTTAACGGGTACCCAGCTTGCGTTTAGTTTTCAAGGTGTGGTTATTGGTTCTCTTTTTTATTCATTGCCGTTTGTAATGCAGTCTTTGGTTGCAGGTTTTAAACAAATAAATCAAACCTATAACGAGGCTGCAATAGCGCTTGGGCTTAGTCATTTTAAGCGTTTTGTGTATTTAATTTTACCATTACTAAAGCCTAGTATTGGTAGTGCGTTTGCCTTGGGGTTTGCTCATACACTCGGTGAATTTGGTTTGGTATTAATGATTGGCGGTAATATTCAAGGGCAAACACAAGTTGTTTCAATTGCTTTGTACGACCATGTTGAATCGTTAAATTATGCGGCTGCGCATCAGCTCTCTCTTATTTTATTGGCTATTTCATTTGCGTGTTTGGTGCTGTTATTTAAGTTTAATAAAAGCATAGTTGGGGTTAAACAATAACATGATTAAATTAACCCTATTTAAAGCACTTAATAACTTTGATTTAGATATAAACTTGCAATTAGAGTCGTTTAATATTGCAGGTGTTTTTGGTCCGTCCGGATCAGGTAAGTCTACATTGCTGCGTTGTATTAGTGGTCTTGAAGGCAAGCAAAGTATTTATATTAATAATCAACCTGTGCATCATTTACCTAGTGATAAACGCGGGGTAACACTGCAAGTGCAATCTTGTCCGTTATTTCCTCATTTAGATGTTGCCGGCAATTTAGCTTTTACTCAAAAGCACTGCGCTAATAGGGAAACTAACATATCTGAGCAAGAAGTGATTACAGCTCTTGAGTTACAACCACTCCTTAAACGCAACGTACAAAGTTTATCGGGCGGGGAGCGTCAACGAGTGGTGTTTGCACGCACAATGTTAGCAGGTCAAAAACTTATAATTTTAGATGAGCCGTTTAGTGCGCTCGACTGGCCACTTCGTTTTAAAACACTAACAACATTAAGTGAGTTAGCAGCTAAATTTAATATTAAATTTATAATAGTGAGCCACTCATTAAAGGAGCTACTGTTTTGCTGCGATACCCTAATTCAGCTTGAAAAAGGTAAGGTGATAAACCAAGGAACAAGTGCGTTAGTTGCCAAGGCTATTTATGCTAATAATAAGCAAACACCACTGAGCTTACTTAATTATGGCATTATTAAATTTGATGAAAAATACGCTGTTTATCACCTTCTAATAAAACAAAGTGAGCAGCAGTTATTTGTATCCCCAAGCGCAGTTGAGCAGGGCGGCAAGCTAATTATTGAAAGCGAACAAATATCAATTAGTGCTATAAAACCAATACTCACAGAGCATAGTAACATATTGGTTTGTATACTTATTAATGCTGAAATGATTGATAGCAATTGGCAGCTTACACTTAATGTTGATGGGCAAACATTGTATTGCTTACTTTCAGCAAGAGTATGGGATCAAAGTAATTACAAAGAGGGCGATACACTTTACGCCGCTATTCATAACCTAGAGTAAAAAATTAAAACACGAGTTACTTACTACAGGTGGGACACTGGCTATTTTTAGGAATTTTAAAGCGGTTAAACTCCATGCTGAGCCCATCCACCAGCAATAAATGTTCACTTAAGCCGCTTGGTAAACCCGCAAGTATTTTTAGTGCCTCAGTTGCCTGAATACTGCCAATTAGCCCAACAATAGGGGAGAGCACGCCAGATTCAGAGCAGCTTTGTGTTTGTTCATTAAAAAACTGTGATAAGCACTCGTAGCAATGGCTATGTTGTTTCATGGTAAAGCAGGCAACTTGGCCTTCCATTCTAATTGCAGAGCCTGAAACTAGCGGTATTTTAGCCTTATAACAGGCGCTATTGAGTAAATTACGTGTAGGCAAGTTATCAGAGCAATCAATGACTATATCAATATTACTTAATAGCTCGTCAAGCTTTGACTGCTCATCTAAAAATGCATCGATTGTATGAATATCTATTTCATCATTTAAGCTAGTTAACTGCGCTTTAGCGGCGTGTGTTTTTAAGCTTCCCACATCTGTTTGTTTGTAAAGCACCTGCCTTTGCAAGTTTGTAGCATCGACCAGATCGTTATCTACAAGCGTTAATGTTCCCACACCTGAGGCAGCTAAGTACTGTGCAACCGGGCAGCCTAAGCCACCTAAACCTACTATAAGCGCATGAGATTGCCATAGTTTTTCTTGTCTATCTATATCAAGTTGTACAAGCATAATGTGGCGAGAATAACGTAATTGCTGTTGATACGTTAATGGCGGTTTTTGCATAAATGTGCGCTCAAATTTTTTTGTAACAATACCAAGTAGTTAAAACCTAGAGCAAGTAAAGCTTTAAAAATCTTTGCACTGTTAACGCCCATCGCTGCTACTTAAATAGTGCAAAGCGAAATTATTATCAATAGCGAAAATTGTAACTTACTGAATTTGTTATTTATTAATTGTTGGCTTAGTAATTGCTGACTATGGTTAATGTTAATTTAACAATTCGCACAGTATAAATGCTACCAAAGTAGTATGTACTATTTAAAACAATAATCGTTACAAGGAAAAAATAACATGCAACCGAGTACTGGGTTTAATCTCATATCGTTTAGCGGAAAAATGAAAATACTTCACTTAAGCTGGATGGTGTTTTTTATCTCATTTTTTGTATGGTTTAACCATGCGCCATTATTGGGTGCTATTGCAGGTTCGCTTGGCATTACTATGGCTCAAGTTAAAACACTGCTTATATTAAATGTTGCCTTAACTATTCCTGCTCGTGTCGTGGTTGGTATGCTTACCGATAAATTTGGTCCACGTATTGTGTACGCAGCACTACTTATTGTGTGTAGTATTCCGTGTTTTATGTTTGCCCTTGCAACAACGTTTGAGCAAGCAGCTATCGCCCGCTTTGCACTTGGCTTTATTGGTGCGGGTTTTGTTGTTGGTATTCGTATGGTGAGCGAGTGGTTCCCGGCAAACGAGTTAGGTACAGCCGAAGGTATTTACGGAGGCTGGGGTAACTTTGGCTCTGCAGCCGCCGCTATGCTACTACCAATATTAGCGCTTATGTTTGGTGGCGAAGATGGCTGGCGTTATGCGGTCGGTGTAACAGGCGTACTAAGTGTAATATTTGGTATTATTTGGTACATAAACGTAACTGATACGCCTAAAGGCGGTACATACTTTAAGCCTAAAAAAGTAGGGGCAATGGAAGTAACCAGTAAAGGCGACTTTGTACTACTGCTTATAATGAAACTACCTATGTACGGTGCATTAGCGCTACTTACCTGGAAGCTTTCTCCTACTGGCGCAAATTTACTTTCTGAAAATTTTGTAGTTGGTACATACGCGTTTTTAGTGCTGCTTTATATTTACGAAGTGTATAAAACGTTTGATATTAACGGTCATATTTTTAAGCAACCTGTTCCAGAATCACACCGTTACGACTTTAAGCAAGTTGCTGTTTTAAATATTCTTTATTTTACAACATTTGGCTCAGAGCTTGCCGTTGTATCTATGCTGCCATTATTTTTTATGGAAGTATTTGGCCTTGATATGGTGTACGCAGGCTTACTTGCCTCAGCCTATGCATTTATGAACTTAGCCTCTCGCCCTGGTGGTGGTTGGATCTCAGATAGAATGGGTCGTCGTAAAACGCTTATTGTACTTACCACAGGCTTAGCTGTAGGTTATTTTGTTATGGGCTTAGTTGACGCTAGCTGGCCGCTTTGGCTTGCAGTTGCAGCTGCCATGGCGTGTTCGTTTTTTGTGCAAGCAGGGGAAGGGGCTGTATTTGCCGCTGTGCCACTTATTAAACGCCGTTTAACTGGGCAAATTGCAGGTATGACGGGAGCTTACGGTAATGTAGGGGCTGTTGTATATTTAACGGCGCTCTCATTAGTTGATTACCAAACATTCTTTATGATTATCGCTGCCAGTGCATTGTTAGGTTTAGGTGCATTATTTTTCATGAAAGAACCTGATGGCCACATCACTGAAGTAAACGAAGATGGCACCGTTGAACTTATTTCTGTGACTTAAGGCATACTTATGTTTGATGAAACCCAAAAAGCCAGCGCACTTACAAACGAACTTAACGTTGAGTTTGGTGGGCACAGTAGCAAAGGTATAAAAACCGAAAACCAAGATGCGTTTGCTGCTCTTAATACTCAAGCGCAAGAAAAAGAGTCAAAAGGGGTTATTGCCTGCTTGGCCGATGGGTGTTCATCAGCAAAAAATGCTAAACAAGCTTCACAGTTATCGGTAACGCACTTTATAAATGAGTATTTAAATACACCGCCAAGTTGGGCCGTTAAAAAGTCGGTATCTAAGGTATTGGCCAGTTTAAATCAGTGGCTGTATTCGCAATCGGTTAACTATAATCACCTCGGCCAACGCCAAGCAGATTGGATGACCACGTTTACAGCGCTTATTTTAAAATCGGCCACGGGTTATATTTTTCATTTAGGTGATACCCGAATTACGCGTTTACGTGCAAAAAGTATGGAGGCGATAACACGCGACCATAAAGTAAACGATACCCTAACGCGAGCTTTAGGCGCGCAGCTTCATCAAGAAATTGATGTATACGAAGTTGATTTAAAAGCTGATGATATTTATATACTTACCTGCGATGGTGTACACGATGTGTTGCCAAACAGTGATATACAAAAGCTAATTGATGAGCATACTAATTTAGAACACGCAGCTAAAGCAGTGACAGAGCTTGCCATAGCAAGAGGCAGTGACGACAACGTAAGCTGCTTACTTGTAAAAGTGAATAGTATTGCAAAACAAAATTTAGACGAGTTATATCACTCTTTAACTAGGCGAAAAATTCCGCCACCGTTAAAGGTTGGCCAAAAAATTGATGACTTTACTGTTATCCGTGAATTACACGCTAGTAGCCGCTCGCATATTTATTTAGTGCAACAAACACCCGATACGCCTCCTGTTGTATTAAAAGCGCCTTCGGTAAATTTTGAAGACGATGTGCATTACCTCCAAGGCTTTATAAGAGAAGGCTGGGTAGGGCAGCGTATTAATCATCCCAATGTAATGAAGGTTTTAAATACGCAATCGCAAAGCCGATTTTTATATCATATTTGCGAATACATGGACGGGCAAACATTGAGTGATTGGAAGCATGATGTGCCGCATCCAGAAATTACCCAAGTGCGTAGTATTATTGAACAAATAGTACAAGCACTTAGAGCGTTTCAGCGTTTGGATATGGTGCATCGCGATTTAAAACTCGATAACGTGATGATAGACGCTCACGGCAAAGTAACATTAATCGATTACGGCACTGTAAGTGTTGCGGCTATGGATGAGTCGGTAAAGCAAATTGCTGATGATTGCCCGCAAGGTACGGTAGATTATACCGCACCAGAGACGCTTATTACTATGCACGCCGATTTTAAGAGTGATTTATTTTCGCTAGGCGTTGTTGCGTATGAATTATTATGTTCAAAATTGCCGTATCAACCACTCGCTCATAATCACGTACTAAAAGATTACACTCACTGGCAATACACAAGTATTCGTAAACACAGAGCAGATATCCCGTTTTGGTTAGATCAGGCTTTAATGAAAGCATTGGCTCCCAAACCTGAATTCAGATACCACGCATTTTCTGAATTTATAAGTGATATCAATAAACCTAATCCACATTTAAAAAGTACCGCCCCGAAAGACTCAATAATGAAACGCGATCCGGTTTTAGTCTGGAAAAGTATTTCGTTGTGTTTGTTTATAGCCTTGGTGTGTGTACTCATAATTAAAAATTAAGAGATAAACATGTTCAATCATAAAAAAAACTTACCTATTATTTTTATACTGGGTAGCTTAACTGCGCCTTCAATAAGTCAAGCGGCGCAAACCGATCTTAACTTTAGACTGCGTTTTGAAAGCGCAGAGCAAGATAACGCGTTAAAAGATGCAAGTAGCTTAACGCTGCGTACACGCCTTACTCATAAAACAGATGAAGTGAATGGTTTTTCTGCACTTATTGAAGTTGAAGACAGCCGAAGCTTGTTAGGTGTAGACGATTACAACAATACACTGGGTAAAAATACTAATTACTCAGTAATAGCCGACCCAGAAACCACAGAAGTAGATCAAGGTTTTATAAAATACGCAAAAGATGCTTTATCAATTAAAGTGGGTAGGCAAGTAATAGCGCTTGATGGGCAGCGGTTTGTGGGCCACGTTGGCTTTAGGCAAGACAGACAGACTTTTGATGCTGCAACAGTAAATTACACGTTTAATGATATTAACTTGCACTATAGCTACATAAGCAAGCGCAACCGTATATTTGCTGATAGCAAAGATATTGATTCATCAGATCACCTAATCAATGCAAGTTTTAAAACAAGCGTAGGTAAGGTGGTTTTATACAGTTATTTATTAAGTAACGACGCAGTAGATGATGACAGCTTAGATACCTATGGTGTTTCTTTTAATGGTAATAAAACGCTCAGCGATATTAAATTTTACTACAAAGCAGAGTACGCCACGCAATCTGCATCAACTAGCATAAGTGATTTTGACGCAGATTATTATGCGTTTGAAGGCGGTATTGATTTAGGCGGTTTAGGCATTGAAACCGTTACATTAAAAGCCGGTATTGAGTCACTGGGTTCTGATAATGGCGATTATGGTTTTGCTACGCCGCTTGCCACAATGCATAAATTTAATGGTTGGGCTGATACGTTTTTAGCAACACCAACACAAGGGCTTGATGACACTTATGTAAGTTTAAATGGTAAAGCCTTTGACGGTAAATGGTTAGTGGCGTATCACAACTTTGATGCAAACGACAGCGTCAATGGGGTTGATGATTTAGGCTCGGAGCTTAATGTGCAATACGTTAAGCCTATTAATAAAACCTATGCCGTAGGCGCTAAATATGCCGATTATTCAGCAGGCGATAGCGCGGCGGGCAAAGTCGATACCCAAAAGCTATGGGTGTGGGTAAGCGCTAAATTTTAGCCCTTGTAATCTAAAGCGTTACAAGTTGGTGCAATAGCGCCAGCTTGTGGTGCTTTCACTTCTTTTTTACTGCACCAATTTGGTTAAGTAACTGAAATATATTATTTATATATCTGGCTTGCATATTGCTATAACAACTACATAACAAATTATACGTTTGAAGTATTAATTTATGCATTTAGTACTTTAAATCAAACAGGTGATTTTAATGCCAAGCAAGCAGCGTGTTGTAGTCGTAGGAAACGGAATGGTCGGGCATCATTTTGTACAGCAGCTAGTATCGCAACAAGGTGATAGCAAAAATGTTGATATTACAGTACTCAGTGGTGAAGACCGCCTCGCTTATGACCGCGTACAACTTTCGTCATTTTTTAAAGGTAAAACCGAAGACGATTTAGCACTTACCTGCAGTAAAACCTATCAAGATTGGCAAGTTGGTTTTCATACTCATTCTAAAGTGGTTGATATAAACCGTGATGCAAAAACGGTTACTACCTCAAAAGGCGAATCATTTGCGTACGACAAGTTAATACTGGCAACAGGCTCATTTGCATTTGTGCCACCCATTCCAGGTAAAGATCGTGAGCATTGCCTAGTTTACAGAACCATTAACGATTTACACGCTATAAAAAAATCAGCACAAGGCAGTAAAGTCGGCGTGGTTATTGGTGGCGGTTTATTAGGACTAGAAGCTGCAAATGCGTTAAAGCAGCTTGGCTTGCAAACCCATGTAATAGAATTTGCGCCACAACTTATGGGCGTACAAATAGATGGTGCTGGTGGGCGGTTACTAAAAAATAAAATTACCGAGCTCGGCGTTACAGTGCATACCTCAGTGGCTACAGAGCAAATTACTGAAGGTGAAAACAGCCGTTATAAAATGTGCTTTAAGGGTGGTCAAACCCTAGAAACTGACATGATTGTATTTTCAGCCGGTATTCGCCCATACGACAATTTAGCTCGCGAGTTTAATTTAGAATTAGGTGAGCGCGGCGGCATTGTAATAAACAACCATTGCCAAACGAGTGATAAAAACATATACGCAATAGGCGAATGCGCCCTTTGGAATAACTTTATTTTTGGCCTTGTAGCACCGGGCTACGCTATGGCAAAAGTAGCGGCGGGGCATGTTTTAAAGCAGCTTGCTTCAAGTACAGCTTCAAACACACCTTTAAGCAACTATTCAAACAATACTGATGAATTTAGCGGCGCCGATATGAGCACCAAGCTTAAATTAATGGGTGTTGAAGTGGGCTCAATTGGTGATGCCCATGCACGCAGTGAAGGCGCAATTAGCTATTACTTTGAAGATCAGCCAAACGGTATTTACAAAAAAGTAGTCACTAATGAGCAAGGCAATAAACTCATAGGTGCTGTACTGGTTGGCGATACCAGCGAATACGATAACTTATTGCAATATCACTTAAATAGTATAGAGCTTAGTGTGCCCGCAGAGTCTTTAATAATGCCGCTTGCAGGAGATACTGGTGAGCTAAGTGCTGATGATTTACCAAGTGATGCCATTATTTGTGCGTGCCACAAGGTTACAAAACACACCATTGAACACGCTGTTATGCAAGGCTGCAGCGATTTAAGTGATGTGCAGCAAGCCACTAAAGCAAGTACTGGCTGTGGAGGGTGTGAAAAATTAGTGCAAAGCGTTATTAGTCGTGCACTCAATAATAAAATAGCCACCCTTATCCCTGCAGATGAACCTGTATCACAGAGCGCTTAACACTCACAATAAGAGATCAGTATGGAAACTTTAAACACTTGTTCAAACACGCCTTTGCTTAAACAAACTACCTGCGCTTATTGTGGTGTAGGGTGCGGGGTTGATATTTCATTATTAAATAATACCCCAACAAAACTTGAAGGCACGCGCGAGCACCCCGCTAATTTTGGCCGCTTGTGTGTTAAAGGCACGCATTTGCTTGACACCACCGGCAGTGATAATCGCTTAACATCACCCCTTATTGATAACGAGCCTGCCAGCTGGGATGCTGCAACAAAATACGTTGCTAATAGATTTAACGCCATTATTAAAGAGCATGGGCCGGAATCGGTTGCGTTTTATGTATCGGGGCAGTTACTCACTGAGGATTACTACGTTGCCAATAAATTAATGAAAGGCTACATAGGCTCAGGCAATATAGATACAAACTCAAGGCTGTGTATGTCATCGGCGGTTGCCGGTTATAAACGTGCGTTTGGTGAGGACGTAGTACCATGTACCTACGAAGATTTAGAGCAAACTGAGCTACTTATTTTAATTGGCTCAAATGCAGCTTGGACTCACCCGGTACTATACCAGCGTATGGAGCGCGCAAAAAAGCTTAATCCAAACATGAAAGTAGTGGTTATCGACCCGCGAAAAACCGATACAGCCGAGCTTGCCGATACCTTTTTAAATATAAAACCAGGCAGCGACGGAGCACTTTATAACGGCTTACTTAATTATTTAAGTGAACATAACTATTTAGATACGCAATTTATTAACGAGCATACTAATGGCTTTGAAACAGCTCTTGTAGAGGCGAAAAAGTGGAGTGTAAAAGCGGTAAGTGACTTTTGTGATATTGACGCGCAGCTAGTGAGTGACTTTTACGCCTTATTTGCAAAAAGTCCAACCGCCATTAGTTTTTATTCAATGGGTATTAACCAATCAAGCTCAGGGGTTGATAAGTGTAATGCTATTATAAATGCGCATTTAGCGTCGGGCAAATTGTTAAAACCTGGCTGTGGCCCGTTTTCAATAACGGGGCAACCTAATGCAATGGGTGGGCGTGAAGTAGGTGGCTTGGCAAATCAATTAGCAGCACATTTAGACATTGAAAACGAAGCGCATCAACAGTTAGTGCAGCGTTTTTGGCAATCACCAACAATAGCTCAAAAAGCAGGGTGTAATGCTATTGATATGTTTGATGAAATCGCCAAAGGAAAAATAAAAGCTATTTGGGTAATGGCAACCAATCCAATGGTAAGCTTACCTAATAACGCAGCAATACAACATGCACTTGAGCAATGTGAGCTGGTGGTTGTGTCTGACTGTATAGCCAAAAGTGATACGCTAAAATTTGCTAATGTGGCGTTTCCATCAACCGGATGGGGCGAAAAAAACGGCACAGTAACTAACTCAGAGCGCAGAATATCAAGGCAACGCCCGCTAGTTGAGCCTTTCTCAGGAGCTAAAAACGATTGGCAAATAATGTGTTTAGTTGCCCAAAAAATGGGCTTTGAAGGATTTGATTTTACAGACCCAAGTGGCATTTTTGAAGAATGGGCACAACTTACTGATTTCGAAAATAATGGTGATAGGTTATTAAATTTATCAGCCTTAGTAGGGCTTTCGCAGCAGCAGTACGATAACTTAAAACCCGTTATGTGGCCGGTACTAAAAAATGAGCCATATAAAAACGGGCAGGTTTTTGTTAATAAACAATTTAGCACCGCAGATAAAAAAGCCCGCTTTATACCTATAACGCCCAAACTTCCTGTGCAGCAAACATCAAGCGATTACCCTTTTGTAATGAACTCAGGGCGAATACGCGACCAATGGCATACAATGAGCCGCACCGGAAAAAGTACAGCGCTTTCTACTCATATAACCCGCCCATACATTGAAATAAACCCCATTGATGCCAGCAGACTAAATATAAAAGCAAACGATTTAATAACTGCCAATGCTAAAACTGGGCAGGTTACAGCTCATGCAAAAGTAACGGATGCCGTGCGTAAAGGTGAGTGTTTTATGCCTATTCACTGGAACAAGCAATTTGCCTCATCCGCTACGGTAAGTGGGCTTTATCAATCGGTTGTTGACCCTATTTCGGGCCAAGCTGAATGCAAACATGGTGCCGTTGATTTAGTTAAAGCGCAGTTTGCTCAGTACATGCAAATTTTTAGCAAAACAGAGCTTAAAATAACCAGTGATTTTTGGCTTAAAGTTAACGCAAGTAATTGTGTCAACTACCAGTTAGCGCTCAATGAGCCGCAAATTGATTTGCTTTATTATTGCCAAACACTGACAGGGTTACAAGGGCAGTGGTCGGCAATGGGCAGTGCAAAAGCAATGCATGTTCAATGTATTCAAAACGAGCAGTTAGTGTTTGTTGCGGTTATTTCGTTAGCTCAAAAAGACATATCACTTGAGTGGATAAATCATTTATTTGCAGAGCCTTTAATAACCTTTATCCAATTACAGTCATTGCTGTATGCCACGCCCGATGAAGAGTTCACCCAAGGCGCACAAGTATGTAGCTGCTTTAAAGTACGTGAGCAGCCCATTATAAATGCCATTAAAAGTGATGCAAATACAGTGGATCAGTTGGGGGCTAAATTAAAATGCGGCACTAACTGTGGTTCGTGTAAAACGCAGTTAAGCCAATTAATAAAGCAACATGGTACAAAAAACGCTAACAGTATTGATGTTGCGGTTGTCATTTAAAGTGCTATTTAGAAAAAATAATATAAATACCAAGGAAGCATATGCTTAATGATCAATTTGGTCGGCAGTTTAACTATTTGCGCCTCTCAATTACCGATGTGTGTAATTTTAGTTGCACCTATTGTTTACCAAACGGGTATCAGTGCGATACCCCGCGTAACTTTTTAAATAAAAGCGAAATAAACACCTTAGTAAATGCGTTTGCGCAACTTGGCACAAAAAAAGTGCGTATTACAGGTGGCGAACCATGCTTACGAAACGACGTAACCGATATTATAAAGCAATGTAAAAACACGCCAGGCATAGAAAAAGTAGCCATAACCACGAATGGTTTTAACTTATTTAATAAAATTGATGAGTTTTACAATGCTGGCTTAGATGCGCTAAACATTAGTATTGATAGCTTAAACCCAAGTATGTTTAAATTAATTACAGGACACGACAAGCTAACCCATATTCTAAAAGGTATAGACCGGGCAATTGAGCTGGGCATAAAAGATATAAAAATAAATGCAGTGCTGGCTAAGCAGTTTAATAAAAACCAATTGAAGGATTTTTTAGACTGGGTGAAGCTAAAAAAAGTAACGGTACGCTTTATCGAATTAATGGAAACAGGCAACGGTGCCGCCTTTTTTGAGCAAAATCATTTAAGCGGGCTAAGTGTTAAAACGCAGCTTTTAGCACAAGGTTGGTTACAGGTAGTGAGAGGTAAATTAAATGGCCCTGCAGAGGAGTTTTGTCACCCCGATTTTGAGGGCCGCATTGGCTTAATTATGCCCTACAGTAAAGATTTTTGTAAAAGCTGTAACCGATTAAGAGTATCGTCATTAGGCAAGCTACATTTATGTTTATTTGCTGAGCATGGAATAGACTTACGCCCGCATTTAAATTCGCAAGATACGCCAGCCACTGTAAACGCTATTCAAGCAGCAATGGGCAATAAAACTATTAGTCATGAGCTTGATAAGCGCTTAACGGGCGCCACAACCCATTTAGCTATGTTGGGCGGCTAAAATGAGCAATAAAGCCGTGTTTACGGGAGTTGTACTCGCTGGTGGTCAATCATCAAGAATGGGCAGCGATAAAGCCAACCTCATTTTAAAAAATAAAACCTTACTGCAAAATGCATGTGAGTTATTAACAGCAGCAGGAGCAAGTAATGTACTTATAAGTCGTAATGTAAAAAGTGCTACTGCGCAATATATACCTGACATATACCCAGGCTCTGGCCCGCTTGGCGGGATTTATTCAAGCTTAATGGCAACAGAGCAAGATATACTTATAACCGCTGTTGATATGCCATTGCTTACTTGCACGTTATTATCGCAAATTGCATCTGCAGGAAGCGATAATTCCCACTTTCAAACAAATCAGCCACAAATACATGCGTGGCACTTTGAAAATGAACCGTTACCCCTGTATATTCGTAACACCCAAAGCGTTAAACGTCATTTAAAACAATTACTCATAAACGCAAATAGTCATAAATCAATTAAACAGTTTACCCGTAGTATTGGTGTGCAAACGCTAAAATGTAATAAAGCGCACGCACTTGTTAATACCAATACACCGGCGCAATTTAAAGCTGTTAACGAGCAATTTGACCAACACAAACCTAATTTATTGAGAAGAACCCTATGAGCCACACAACTGAGTCACAAATTGCATTAAACATTGCCGTAATGACAGTAAGCGATACACGCGATGAAATTACGGATACTTCAGGCCATTATTTAATTAAAGCCCTTACTGAAGCAGGCCATCACTTAGCGGATAAAGACATAGTTAAAGATGATGTTTACCAAATGCGAGCAGTTGCATCGCAGTGGATTGCCGATGACACTATTCACGCCATTTTAGTAACCGGTGGTACGGGTTTTACCGAGCGCGACTCTACACCGGAGGCATTTTCACCGCTGTTTGATAAAAGTGTAGATGGATTTGGAGAGCTATTTAGACATATTTCGTACGGCGAAATTGGTAACTCAACTATTCAATCGCGTGCGTTGGCGGGCCTTGCCAATAACACCGTTATTTTTTGTATGCCTGGCTCTACGGGCGCATGTAAAACAGCCTGGACAGGTATTATAAAAGATCAGTTAGACTCAATGCACAAGCCATGTAACTTTGCACCGCATATTACTATTGGTAAAAAATGCGAATCGCGAGAGCAATAATATGCTGAGCCACGTAGACGAAAATGGCCAAGCAAACATGGTTGATGTATCGCTAAAAGAGGTCACTCTGCGCGATGCATCTGCCGAGGCCTACATTAAAATGAGCAAACAGGCTTTTGAGCAAGTGTTGCTTAATCAAAATAAAAAAGGTGACGTGCTAGGCGTAGCCCGAATTGCGGGTATTCAGGGCGCTAAAAAGTGCGCTGATTTAATTCCGCTTTGTCACCCGCTGGCACTGAGTAAAGTAGCCGTTGATTTTGAACTTGATGAAGCAAATAGCCAAATTAAAGTCACCAGCTACTGTAAATTAGCAGGTAAAACAGGCGTTGAAATGGAAGCGCTCACCGCTGTATCCGTGGCGACCCTAACATTATTTGATATGTGTAAAGCCGCCGACCCGCTTATGGAAATACACGGTATGCGTGTAACGCAAAAAGCAGGAGGCAAGCATGGCAGCTGGCAGCGAGACTAATTTAAATGATACTGATGCAGCTGCAGGGCATGTAAACGTACTATTTTTTGGCCAACTTAAAGAGCGCCTAAAGTGCGATAAGTTAACCGTTGATATAGCGCATACCCTTAGCATTACAGCGTTTAAACACTTGCTGGTTGAGCAAAACCCACATTGGCAGGCATGGCTTGAAGAGCGTGATGTATTGTGTGCGCTTAATCAGACTATGTCATCAAGCGATGAGCTTGTAAAAGCAGGGGATGAACTTGCTTTTTTCCCACCAGTGACAGGTGGCTAATGAGTATAAGCATTAACGTACAAACGCACGATTTTTCAGTAGGTGAGCAATACAATGCACTTTGCAGTAATAACAAAAGTGATGGTGCCGTAGTTACTTTTACAGGGCTTGTGCGAGAATTTAGTAGCGGCGATAACGTAATCGCGCTTGAGCTTGAGCACTACCCAGGTATGACTGAGCAACTACTGCAATCGATAGCCGAGCAAGCGCAAACACGCTGGCAACTTGCTCGCATAAGCATTATTCATCGAGTAGGTTATTTAGCCCTTGGTGAGCAAATTGTATTTGTAGGGGTCACCTCCCGCCACCGCCAAGCCGCGTTTGAAGGCGCACAATTTATAATGGATTACTTAAAAAACCACGCCACGTTTTGGAAAAAAGAACATTTTAAAGATTCATCAAACTGGGTTGAGTTTAAACAAAGCGACAAGCAAGCGTTAAACAAATGGGAAAAGTAGGTCTGTGTAAGCCTATATAAATGCGTTTATATAATATTAATGAAAAAATTTATCTCAAAAAGAGAATCAATAGAGTCAGCTTACCTTTGGATAGCGGCTCTACTTATTTTTATAATTATGTTAGAGCTATTAACTGGCTGGTCAATTGGGTCCAAAAGCTCTCCGAGTCAATCTTTAAATATTAATCCGGAGCAGTTTTGGCTGGAAATAAAACTTCAATGCGGTTTTGTTTCATGGGCAATTTTTAGAGCTTTTATTACATTCCCACTTTTTAGAGCGACTTACAATGGCATACTTCGCTTTAGAGAAAAACACAAAACCATAGCAAATATCCTTTTCTATGTACTTACCCCTGTATTTGTAGTGTTTCTTATTTTAACTTTGTTATATATTTTTGACTTATAATCTTACTTTGTTGATCATCAAGGATGAATGATGAAAATTTACACTCTCTTACTATTGGCTATTTTTTTACAACCGTTCTGTATTTACTTTGCGTTGTACGCAAAAGCCAAATATTCATCAGAAAATAAGCCAATTAACCAACTTGTATTAGGTGTAACGCCGAGTCTTGCATATCTATCGGCCGACGATTTTTGGGGTTCATTCGTTTTACTTTTTATAGTTACTGCTGGGTCTCTTCTTTTATCGTTATTGCTAAATTTGAGATACGTGATGACAAGAAAAGTAAATACGAGCACTATCCTTACTTCAATTATTTCATTTCTTTTGGTAGGTGGGTTCTTTTATTGGTTAATTGGCCACCTTATAGTTGAAAACTGGTATGAAACATATTGGCCCACACTTTATTTTCTAGGGCTACTTTGTTGTGTGTTTGTAATAAAAATTATTGAAAAGAAGCGACAAATTGAAGACGGACTGAGCAATATGCTTGTGCTTGCTTTATGCGTTGCAGCATCAGTTATTTCTGCATTCGGGGATGCATTTTTATTATGTACCTGTATTAATATATTTTTACTCATTCCAATAGGTGGCGCTATTATAAGCTCAGATGTAGATAAAACGTCTGCGGGTGGTATTGCTTTTTTTTATGGCTATGTTTTTATTATGAGTTTGCCTCTTTCTGGCCTGCTTTATTTAGCGCTTAGCTCTAGTTAATGCCTGTTAATATAGGTTATTGATAATAATATAAATTAGCTCTGGGCTGTTAAAGTATTAATTAAAGGTTTTATATGAAAATAATCTCTACCAACATCTCTAAAATAAAAACGGTTGTGCATAACGGCAAAGAGGTCAAAACCGGTATATTTAAAACGCCAACCAAAGAGCCGGTTGTTATTGAAAAGCTAAATATAATAGGTGATGAGCAA
Organism: Pseudoalteromonas carrageenovora IAM 12662; assembly: GCF_900239935.1. NCBI lineage: Bacteria > Pseudomonadati > Pseudomonadota > Gammaproteobacteria > Alteromonadales > Pseudoalteromonadaceae > Pseudoalteromonas > Pseudoalteromonas carrageenovora. Next base: position 2,073,759 of record NZ_LT965928.1, on the reverse strand, counting down.
GCCGATTTAGTTAATCATGGCGGGGTGGATAAAGCGGTTTATGCGTTTTCGCACAATCATTACGATTATTGGAAGCGCACCCTTAAAAATGATGATTTAGCTGTTGGTGCCTTTGGCGAAAACTTCACAATTTCAGACCTTGATGAGCAAAATATTCATATAGGCGATCGTATTCGTGTAGGTACAGCACTACTTGAAGTAAGCCAGCCGCGAGTGCCGTGCTTTAAGCTTGCCATTGCACTTAATAATAAACAAAGCCTAAAACTGTTTACCCAGTATTACCACACGGGTGTTTATTTTAGAGTGCTTGAGCAAGGTGTTGCTAAAAGGGGCGATGCCGTGACTATTGAACATAAAGCCAAACACAAAATTTCGGTTAAAACGTTGTTTCAGGCGTTTTTTGATAAACAATACCCAGATTATGAAAGCGTATTACTCGCAGCACTTGAGCTCCCAGAACTTGCGCTTGAGTGGCAAGCTAAGATTAAAAAGAAACTCGGTATATAACGCTATATAAGTGCTATTAAGCTTTTGCTTGCCAACCATCTTCTTTTAAAAAATGTTGCTGTAAAAGGGTGAGTAAACTTTCGGTTACTGGGCCTGTAGGTTTACTTCTTGATACCACACAGCCTACAGGCGTTAGCCAACCGCCTTGCTCATGGACTACAGGTAGAGCAACAACGTCACCTTGTTTAAGTTGTTGTTTTATAGCCAACTCAGGCACCAGTGCCCAGCCCACATTTTGTATTACCAAATCTATGAGTGTTTGATGAGTATTGGTGTACCAAACCTTAGCGCTTATAGCATAGCTAAACCATAACTCTGATTGATTAAGGCTACGGTGAGCACATTGCCTATATGCTTTTAAGTCACTGCTATTTACTTTATTAAGTTTAGCAAGCGCATGTTGCGGTGACGCAATCGTTAAAAAACGAGCCTGGCCTAGCAAAAAAAAGTCCATATCTACCTTTAATTCACCATCACTATATATGATACCTATTTGCGCTTTACCTGTTTTTACAAACTCTTCTACATCAAACGTAGTGACCGATATTAGCTCAAAGTTTGTAATAGGGTACTGCTGTGCAAGGGGGGCTATTATTTTTAATATTCCGTGATTACTTATACTTTCGTCAATAGCTATTACTACGTCTTGCTCGTAGTTTTTAGCAAGAGACTCAACTTTTTGATCGAAATAAGTTTGTTGGTGCAGTATTGAATAAGCCACAGGGAGCAAGGTTTTTCCACTTTTTGTTAACGTGGGAGTGTTTTTGTTACGGTCAAACAATGGTTGATCTATTGCAATTTCAAGATTAGAAATAGCTTGGCTAATACCCGACTGCGCTCGATTTAACTTTCGCCCTGTTGCTGAAAAAGAGCCAGTTTCTACTACGGTTACAAATATTTTTAGTTGCTCTAAGCTGTACATTTGATTCTACTTTATTTAGCACGATATATTCATCCTATCACTATAGGTGATGGTTGCTAACTTTTGTATCACTATAAATCTGTCATTATTACTACACTTGAATATTAAGATATAAAAGAGGACACTATGACAGAGAAAATGGAGGCAACAGAGCGAGTATTCCAGGCAGTTTTGTTTGAGGTTTTAGCCGTGTCGTTATCAATTTTAGGTTTAGCGCTATTTACAGATCATGCAATTGGGGCTTTATCGGGCACTATGATTATTGTTGCGACAATTGCTATGTGTTGGAACTTTATTTTTAACTGGTTTTTTGACCGAGTGGCCACAGGCGCTAAAGAAAAGCGCTCGTTATTGTTTAGAGTTTTTCACGTAATTTTATTTCAAGGTGGCTTGCTTATATTTACCATTCCGGTAATAGCGTACATATTGAACGTTAATTTTTGGCAAGCATTTATAATGGATATTGGGGTTACTTTTTTTATAACCCTTTACGCTTTTACTTTTAATTTAGTGTACGACCATACACGCGCTTACATTTTACGATCAAAAAAATCAGCGCATGCAGTTAACGTATAACATTTAGTGTTAATCATCACTCAATTCAACAATTTTTTGAGCGACATTGTACAGCGAGCTGTGGGAGTCCATAGCTTGTTTTTGCAATTGTTTATGGGCTTGCTCTTCGGTTAATTTTAATTGCTCTATTAATATATATTTTGCTTGGTGAATCACTTTTTGCTCGGTGATCACTCGTTTTGCATCAACCAGTGCTTGGTTAATTTGTTTAATATGTTGGCTTTGCTCTAAAATTAAGTCGTACATGGTTTTATTACTATTGAGCTTGCTTGCCGCTGTATTAGTAGGTTCATTGTTTTTAAGCGCTAGCTGCCCGTCGGTTGCAGGCATATATTGTTGCTCTAAGGTATTGAGTATTTGTTTGTTGGAATTTAATTTTCGTTGTGCACATGCAATTTGCATTGCAGCAGAGTCGATTAAATGATCGCTAATGTTTTGCTCTATTTTATGCATAATATCAATACGCGTTGTGGTTACTTCGTACCACACTTCGCTAAGCTGCGATAAAGGCTGTGCATTTTCGTCATCAAGTTTTTGTAGCAAACTTCTTAGCTGATCTACTTGTTTATTTACAGGGTGCTCTATCAATGAGGTATAGCATTTAAGTAAATGATCGTCTGCGTACTCATTAAAAAACGAAAAACTATGGCTTTGCTCTTGAACAAAATGAGCGAGTTGCGTTTTTTGATCTTCTGTAAATTTACTCGCAGCAAAAGCTTGTGCTCCGCAAGCGCGCTCTTGGCCAGCGTATTCTTTACCTTGCATAAAATTAAAATAAGCAACTAATAGGCGAGTAACATGTGGATCGCTTGCACCATCAGCAGCTTCTAAAATAATATTTAATAAGCTAGCTATAAGTTGCGTAAATGATTGAGTTGCATGTATAGGCGTTACGTTTTGTCTGCCTATTTGGTGGCGCAAAGCGGGTAGCACGTCTAGTGCCTGTAAGCTGTAAGTAATTAAATTATATAACCTTGAATGACCCGGGTCGGCATTATCCGATATAAAGGTTGTTTTAAGAGAATCATAAAAGGTATCTTGAGCGCTTTGTGTAATGGGTATTTGCTGTGTGAGCTCATTGCTAAAACGTAAGCTTTTTGAGGCCAAAAAGATGTTGCTCATAGCACGTTCTTTTTGTAACTGGTGCACAAAATCACCTAGCTTGGTGAGCGAGGCACAGCTATTTTGCAGTTGCTTTAAAGCGTGAATTTCTTGGTACTTCGCCGCTAGTAAAAACTGTTTTGTGAGAGGATTGCTTGTCTGCATAGGTTTTGTTCCGCACTTTTTTGTTTTTAAAGTGCAACCCTTGTTCCAATCATGAAAAAAATTAACTATTGAATTTAAAATCAATCTAAAACAGCCGCTTGTGGTTATATTTTTATTTTGAAAGTATTAATCACTTTATTTTAAGCACGCAAATTTACCCTTTTTGGTGCATAAAAAGAGAATGTTGCACTGCTAACATTGTATATAAAAAAGCACGCTTACCCCTGGGGAGGAAATAAGCGCGAAAAGTGCATTATGTATTAAATCTGCATTAAGTATTGACCGTTTGAACTAAAAGCTCAGGGGTAATAGCCATTTTATGGTTTATTACTTCTCCAACAATTATAAGAGTAGGGCCTTGCAGGTTATGACTAAGGTGATCATTTACTATATTTTCTAATGTACTGGTAATTACTTTTTGCTTACTCGTTGTGGCGTTTTCGATAAGTGAGATTGGTGTAGTACTTGGCCAATTTACCGATTGAAGGCCGCTACTTAGCTCTTTTAATCGTCCTAAGCCCATATAAACCACTAAAGTTGGATTATTGTTACCTTGCACAAAGGCGTAATTGCTCCAATTAGGCAGTTTTTTAGGATCTGCAAATTGAGCAGTTAAAAACGTGACGCTTCGCGCTACATCACGTGCTGTAAGCGGAATGCCTGTATAGGCAGAGGTCGCACATGCAGTGGTAACACCAGGTACAATCGCAAAGCTAATATTATGCTTTGTAAGCGCATCAGCTTCTTCGTTTATGCGAGCAAAGATACTCGGATCGCCCCCTTTTAAACGTACTACGTTTAACCCTTGTTGAGCATATTTAACGAGTAGGGCGCAAATATTGGCCTGTGTCATTGAATGCATACCGGCTCGTTTGCCTACAAATACACGCTGCGCTGTTTTAGGTAATGTTTTTAGTAAATCTTCGCTTACAAGCCAGTCATATAAAACGACGTCGGCTGTTTGTATTAAACGCTGCGCTTTTACGGTAATTAGCTCAGCATCGCCCGGGCCTGCTCCAATAATATAAACATGGCCGTTTTTGCCCCCTTTGCGATTAAGCTTTACGCCATTGGTAAGTTTGTTTACAAATTTGTTTAGCCATACATTTTCAATACCCGAAAAATAAGAAAGCACGCTCATAATAATCTCCTTAAGCAACCGCTTTAATTACTTTCGGCTCGGCGCTTATAAGTACGTTCCCATCTTCAATTTTTGCATCAAAAACCGGTAAATGTATTGCTTCGGCCTCTAGGCACTCGCCTGTTGCTAAACAAAAATGCTGTTTATATAACGGCGAAGCCACAACTAGTTTTCCCTCTATAGAGCCAATAATACCGCGAGATAATACGTTCGCTTTTCCAATTGGGTCGTAGTTACTAATGGCAAACACGCCTTCTTTGTTTTGTGGTACATAAAAAATGGCCACTTGCTGATTATTAACTAATGCGCATACACCACTGTTAGCAACTAGGTCGTCGATTGTTCCAATATTATGCCAAGACATCAGCTTTCTCCTCTTCAAGTTCCATTACTGGAATACGGTTTTGAGTAATTAGTTGTTCGCGTTTTTCAGCGTCTGTAGCTGGGCGAATTTGATTACGTTCTTGTACAAATAAAATATTGTCATCGGGATTAGGGCTATTAACAAACTGACGAAAACGCTTAGAAGCTTCAGGGCTTTCTACTGCTTTTTTCCACTCACACGCGTATGTTTGAGTAATAAGTTCCATTTGTTCTTCAAGCTCTTGGCAAATACCTAAGCTGTCGTCTATTACCACACTTTTAAGGTAGTCTAGACCGCCTTCAAGGTTTTCCATCCATACAGACGTACGCTGTAATTTGTCGGCGGTTTTTATGTAAAACATTAAAACGCGGTCTATGTATTTAATAAGAGTGGCTGTATCTAAATCGGTAGCAAATAAATCGGCGTGACGAGGGCGCATTCCGCCATTACCACACACATATAAGTTCCAACCATTTTCGGTGGCAATAATACCTATATCTTTACTTTGTGCTTCGGCGCATTCGCGGGTACAACCCGACACGGCCATTTTAAATTTATGCGGTGAGCGTAACCCTTTATAGCGATTTTCAATTTCTATTGCGTGGCCAACACTGTCTTGTACACCATAACGACACCAAGTACTTCCCACACAGGATTTAACCGTTCTAAGAGGCTTACCATAAGCGTGACCTGTCTCAAAGCCAGCTTCAATGAGTCTTCCCCAAATAACGGGCAGCTCTTCTAAACGTGCGCCAAATAGATCGATACGTTGTCCGCCGGTAACTTTACAATAAAGGTTAAAGTCTTTTGCTACCTGGCCAATTACAATGAGTTTGTCGGGTGTTATTTCGCCGCCAGCAATACGAGGTACTACAGAGTACGAACCGTCTTTTTGCATATTAGCAAGGTAGGTGTCGTTAGTATCTTGCAGGCCAACATGAGCAGGTTCTAAAATAAAGTCATTCCACGTTGAGGCTAAAATAGAAGCGATTGCAGGCTTACATATTTCACAACCATGATGCCCACTACCGTGTTTAGCTAATAAATAATCAAAGGTTTTAATACTTTCTACTTTAACCATATGCATTAGCTCTTGGCGCGAATACGCGAAGTGCTCGCACACATGGTTGTTTACTTCAACACCACGACTCGCTAGCTCATCATCTACTACCGATTTAAGTAAAGCGGCACAGCCACCACAACCACTGGCTGCTTTTGTACACGATTTAACAGCAGCTAAATCGCATGAGCCACCATCAATAGCACCCACAATGTCGCCTTTACTCACGTTATGACACGAACAAATGGTGGCGGTATCGGGTAGGGCGCTGCCCGCTAATGAAGGTGCTCCAGCGCTGTCTGGTAAAATTAAACACTCAGGATGCTCTGGTAAGTCCATGTCGTTTAACATGTACTGCAGTAGCGTATCGTAATCACTGGTATCGCCAACAAGTACTGCACCAAGCAGCTTATCGCCGGTTTCATTTAGAATGATTTTTTTATAGCAGTCTCTAATTGGATCTTGGTAAATAAGCTCTTTGCAGTTGGGTGTTTTTGCATGAGCGTCGCCAATAGAGCCTACTTCAACACCGAGTAGTTTTAATTTAGTGCTCATATCGGCACCTGAAAATTCAAGTTCGCCGCCACTTAGCTGGCTTGCTGCAACGCGGGCCATGTTGTAGCCAGGTGCCACTAAACCAAATAGTTTTTTGTCCCACAAGGCACATTCGCCAATAGCTAAAATATCAGGGTCTGAGGTTTGGCACTGGTTATTAATAATAATGCCGCCACGCTCGCCAAGTTCTAGCTCAGCCACTTTGCCCAGTTGATCATAAGGGCGAATACCGGCAGAGAACAAAATTAAGTCGGTTTCTAAAAACGTACCGTCTGAAAAGTTTAATCTAAAGCGGCTAGTTTCACCTTTTACTATTTCGCTGGTTGCTTTTGAGGTATGAACAGTAACACCTAGTTTTTCTATTTTATTTTTTAATAGCGTGCCGCCTTGCCCGTCTAGTTGTACAGCCATAAGCTGCGGTGCAAACTCAACAACATGCGTATCAAGCCCTAATTGTTTAATGGCGTTTGCTGCTTCAAGTCCTAATAAACCACCACCAATTACTACACCACTTTTACTGGCTGCGGCACTGGCTTTTATTTGCTCTAAATCCTCTAGGGTGCGATAAACTAAACAATGGGGTTGATCGTTCCCCTTAATTGGCGGCACAAACGGGAACGAGCCCGTAGCAAGTACAAGCTTATCGTACGGGTATTGATCGCCAGTTTGAGTAGTTACTACTTTATTTACTCTATCAATGCCTTCAACCCACTGTTTAGTATGCACATTGATATTAAGTTGTTGATAGTTGTCTAAAGTTGTAAGTGCTAAATCGGCGGCTGTTTTGCCATCAAACACGCTTGATAAATAAACGCGGTCGTATGCAAGATTTGCTTCTCCACAAAGTACTGTAATATTTGCTTTGTCATCGCTTTGGCGCATTTTCTCAACAAAATGATGTCCGACCATACCATTGCCGATAATGAGTATTTTTTGCGAGGTTTGCATTAGGCATTCCTTAATGTGACGGTTTAAATTTTAAAAACAAAAAAGCCCGCCACAGATACAAATTCATGTAACTGCGAGCGGGCTTCTTTGCCTGTGGTCATAACAACCTAAATGTATGCCGTTAAAATAACGGGCTTGTTAACTAATTGTTTGCAAAAACACGGCCATGTTTTTAAGTGGCTGTTTTTAAAAAGGTAGCTTTGTTTTTATGTGTTTTAATTTTACTATTTTGTTTTACTTTGGTGCGTAACTAGCACTACGGCAGTGCAAGTATTGTCTTTATTATGTGCATTATCAGTCAATAAAAGGCGCATTATCATTCATAGTGTATTGGGTTAAATTACGGTGGGCGTGCAAAAAATATTATTGGCATAATCTAAACGTCAAAGTAACTAATAGCACTTAAGGGTCAGTGGCCCTTAAGTGCTATTAGTTTAAAAACGTTTAAACTAATAGCTTACTCATTTGCATTTTTAATAGTGCTCTTGAGCGCTTGCTCCAGTGCTTCAAGTCGGGTTTTAAATATAATGGTTTCGCTGTGCTTAGCATTAATACTATTTAATACATGTTGTACGGCTTGGTTTGCACCACAAATATATAAACTACGACCTGATGAAAGCGCATCGGTGGTCACTGTTTCTACCGCCATAGCAGCCGATACATCCATAGTTGGGACGCGCGTAAAGTCGAGTATTAGCACTTTAGAGCCTGGTTTTACGCTTTCGCGAACATGGTGTCCTACATCGGCAGCGGCGCCAAAACTAAGTGGTCCACCAAAGCTAAATAGTAAAACTTTGCCTTTAGTTTGCTTAAGTAGCTCGTTTTCGGCTTCGTCTTCTAAATTTTCAGGTAGGTTATTAAGCTGCTCTAGCTGAATTTGTGCAATTTGACGTACAAATGCGAGCGCTGCTAAAACAACACCAACGCCTACAGCTGTTATTAAATCTACAAATACGGTTAAACCTAACACTAAAAGCATTAGAGCAAAGTCCCAACGCGGACCTTTATGAGCACGTTTTAAGTAACTCCAATCAACAATATCTAGACCTACTTTTACTAAAATACCCGCCAGTACTGCATGAGGTATTTGGCTTGCAAGTGGGCTTAAACCTAAAATTACAGCTAATAATACAAGTGAATGGATCATGCCTGAAAGACGCTCTTTACCACCACTTCTTATATTAACTACGGTACGCATGGTTGCACCTGCGCCGGCAATACCACCAATCAAACCTGCTACCGTATTACCAATACCTTGGCCTACTAATTCTTTATTTGAATTATGGCGAGTTCGGGTCATGTTATCGGCAACAAGTGAGGTTAATAAGCTATCTATAGAGCCTAAAATAGCTAAGATCACTGCGGCTTCGAGAACTAAAAATATGCTTTGTGTGTCGTAAGCGGGTAAGTGTAAGCTCGGTAAGCCAGTAGGGATTTCGCCTAAAATTGGTACGCTAATAAATAAGCTTGCTAAAGTCCCAATAACTAAAGCCGCTAGCGCACCAGGTATGTATTTACCTAATTTTGCAGGCCATTTATAGGCAATAAATAATGTACCAATACTCAGTGCTAAAGTAGCAAAGTTAATATCAGCCAGTGCTGTTGGTAAGTAAGATAGGGCACCAATAGTGCCACTTGGCGGCTCATGGCCAAACACTCGACCCAATTGTAAAATAATAATAATTGCGCCAATGCCGGTCATAAATCCAGAAATAACAGGGTAGGGAACTAAGCGAATATATTGCCCAATACCTAAAAAGCCAAAGGCAATTTGTATTAAGCCCGCTAAAATAACCGCTGTAAATATAAGTTCAGCATTACCCGATAAGCTCGCAAATAAACCCGCAAGTACCACAACCATTGGCCCCGTAGGGCCCGATATTTGAGAAGGTGTACCACCAAAAAGGGCAGCAAAAAAACCAACGGCCATAGCACCGTATAAACCAGCCATGGGGCCAAGCCCCGAGGCAACACCTAAAGCGAGGGCAAGAGGTAGAGCAACAACCCCTGCGGTAATACCGCCGGTTATGTCGCCTCGAACATTTGAGAATAAACTCTTCATTATTGCTCTTCTTTAGCGATAGTTTCTTCGTAGGTGTCTTTTACGGGTTTAAATTCCCTTGTTGCTTCGTCGTAGGTTTTAATTTCAGCCGATTCAAAGTCGTACACCCAACCGTGTAATTTAATTTGGTCAGTTGCTATTTTTGCCGCAACCGCAGGGTGAGTTTTAATATGCTGCAATTGCTGAATTACGTTTTCTTCGGTTACAAGGCCTAAATGCTCTTCGTGAGTAAGTGAACTACATCCGCATTTTTCTTTAACAACTTCTGTTGCTACACGGCTGTGGCCTAACCATTCTTTAACATGGGGCAAACTTGCTAGGCCTTCAGTGTTAATTGCACCTTTCATAGCGCCACAATCAGAGTGACCACAAATAATAATGTGGGTAACACCTAATGCTGCCACTGCAAATTCGATTGATGCGGTCATACCGCCAGTTTGATTACTATGAGGAGGGACGATATTACCCGCATTACGACAAATAAATAATTCACCAGGCTCAGTTTGGGTTACTAAGTTAGGATCGATGCGAGAGTCGGCACAGGTAATAAACAACACTTCTGGGTTTTGGCCATTTGCTAGCTTTTGAAAAGCTTCTTTTTTAGCTGGAAAAACGTCTTTCTGAAATTTAGCTACGCCCGAAATAATATGTTCCATGAACAGCTCCTATTTTGTGTAATACCAATTTGAAATAATACTTAACCATTTTATGGGGTTAAACGTGTTGCTACCTGCATTAAAATATTCTTATTTACGACTGCATGGATGCAGAAGGTAGAGCAATGCAGGAGCAATTGCCGAGAACAACTAAATAGCCAATTTTTTGCCTAGCTATCAACTCGTTTTTCAACCCTCAAAATAGATCACTTAATTAAGCGGCTTGATATAATTTAATATTTAATTTTTTGCATAGTTATTCTTGCCTGATAAATTTATAGCAGTATAGGTATGTTCGTGATAGTTTTATGCTATCAGACGAGTTTTAAGTAAATGATAAATGAATCAAGGTTCGCTAAAGTCTCCTTCAATTTCACAAATAAAATATTTTGCCAAAGTTGCAAAAACGCTGAGTTTTAGACGTGCAGCGCAAGCGTTAAAAATTAGCCAGCCTACGTTAACCAATCAAATAGCGGCACTTGAAAAAATCCTTAAGTTACAGCTGTTTGAACGATCACGAAGCGGGACGGTTTTAACACCCCAAGGGCGAGCGTTACTTTCTCAGGCTGAGGTTTTACTCCAAGCAAGCATGAGTTTTGACGAACTAGCCAGAGACTTAAATGATGACTCACAAACAACGTACCGATTAGGCGTGCCACCTTCGGTAGGGCCTTATTTATTGCCACATATTTTACCAGAGTTGCATAAAAAGTACGCTCAATTGAAATTTTATGTTCGCGAAGACACCTCTGCAAATTTACTACAAGGGCTTTATAATGGCGATTACGATTTAATACTTACAGACAAAGTACAAGAATCAACCCAATTAGTCGAAGCTCCTTTATTTATAGAGCCCCTTAAATTTGTGATGGCAAGTGATCACGAGTTAGCCGGAAACGCTATTATTGATCCTGTTAATATTAAAGGTGAAGTCGTGTTAACACTTGAAGGAACGCATCATTTTCACGATCAGGTGCAAGAGCTTTGCCATGAGGTGGGGGCGGTTTTACACCGAGACTATGAAGGCACTAGCCTAGATACACTCAGGCAAATGGTGGTCATGGGTATGGGGTCTGCCTTTTTACCAGGCTTATATATTCACTCAGAAATACATCGTCCAAATGAGCTGCAAGTATGTGAGCTAAGAAATATGCGCATAATTCGCCAGCATAACCTTATTTGGCGAAATACATCGTCGAGCCGTGTGTTTTTTAGAGAGCTAAGCCAATATATCCGCACGATTATGAAAACTAAATTAAGTGATGTAGTAAGCGTTATTGACCAATAATTTATAGCAAGCAGGTTTTTGGCGTTGTATATACTTGTAATAGTGGGCTTTTGAAGCGTAATTTCTCTTTTTAAATACGTTAATAAGTATTTTAACCCGCGTTTTGGGTAGCTCTTAGCTGGTACGAATAAAGCCTAAAGCATGCTCACTTTAGGCTTTACTAATCATCAAAGGCTTCAAAACTATTTAAGGACTACCACGGGAACATTACTATTTTCGAGCATTTTAATGGTGTTACTACCTACAAAAAACTGCCTTAGTTTAGAGTGCCCAAACGCACCCATTACAATTAAATCAATATTATTTTGCTCTTGGTATTGCATTAGCGAGTCAAAAATATTGCCTTCTAAAAAGCTTGCTGATACTTCAAACCCCATACTGAGAAGTTTATTCTGCGCATTAATAAACTTTTCTTCGAGGTCTTTTTCGTTATTTTTAATACTCACCAAATGACAATGCAAGCCATGTAGCAATCCGCCATCAATCACTTGTTGCAGTGCTTTGTCGGCTGTTTCGCGGCCATCGTACGCAATCATAAATGATTTAGGTTGTTTAAATGTTTCAGGAATAAGCAAAATAGGTTGTGTTGCATTACGTACTAAGGTTTCAATGTGTGAGCCCAGCACTGCAAAGCTATTACTATGTCCCGCACCATTTTGCCCAATAACAATAAGGCGTGTGTCGTCTTTTAAGTCTATAACGGTATCTAGCAAATCACCGTGGCGCTTAATTAATTCAAAGTTAGTAATACCTGCCGATTTCGCGTGCTCGCTTACTGAGTTTAATAATTCGTCAGCCATTTTTAAACTTACTTTGCAGCGTTGTTCGTCAAGCTTAGTCATTTCATCAAGCAATGTTGACTGTGCACCAAGCCCAATACTGCCGGAGTAGTCGCCAACATTTGTTTGCTGCGTTTTTTCAATTGTATGCACAAAACTAATTGGTTTATTGAGCTTTTTTGAAGCCCAAATAGCAGCATCGGTTACATTTTTAGTAATGGCTGAGCCATCTACATAAGTAATTATTTTAGTCATTACATTCTCCTTAATGTCCGCCAAGTAGTTTATCGACTTCTTCAGGGTTGTTATGCACACCAAATTTATCAATTACGGTTTCGGTTGCGCTATTCATACCAATAATATTAACTGTTGCGCCTTCACGCCTAAACTTAATAACCACCTTATCGAGTGACGATACACCTGTGATATCCCAAAAGTGAGCATGGGTTAAATCAATTACTACGTTAGAAACCGCATTTTTGAAATCGAACGATGCAATAAATTGCTCCGCTGAGGCAAAAAACACTTGGCCAACTACTTCGTAAGTTATTTTATCGTTGCTTTCATCATGGTTAGCTTTAACCACCATAAAGCGACCAATTTTATTGGCAAAAAATAATGTAGCTAGCAATACACCAACTAAAACGCCAATGGCTAGGTTATGCGTGGCAACTACCACAATAACGGTGGAAATCATCACTACGTTTGATGAAAGCGGGTTCTTTTTTAAATCTTTAACTGATGTCCAAGAGAATGTACCTATCGACACCATAATCATTACTGCAACTAATGCCGCCATAGGAATTAACCGCAGCCATTCATCTAAAAACACCACCATGATGATTAAAAATGAACCGGCAATAAAGGTAGAAAGTCTGCCGCGACCACCCGATTTAACGTTAATAATTGATTGTCCAATCATGGCGCAACCTGCCATACCACCAAATAAACCTGCGCCAATATTGGCAATACCTTGACCTTTACACTCTTTATTACGATCGCTTGTGGTATCGGTTAAGTCATCAACAATAGTGGCGGTCATCATTGACTCAAGTAAGCCCACAACCGCAAGACCAATCGAATACGGCAAAACAATTTGCAGCGTTTCGAGTGTTAGCGGTACATCGGGCCATAAAAATATAGGCAGAGTGTCAGGTAGTTCACCCATGTCGCCAACGGTTCTTATATCAAGCCCTAAAAACAGTGAAACCAGCGTAATAACAACAATACACACCAAAGGGGAGGGAAGTATTTTGCCAATAGTTGGAATGTACGGGAATAAGTAAATAATACCTAAGCCCGCTGCGGTCATGGCGTAAACATGCCAAGTCACATTGGTAAGTTCAGGTAACTGCGCCATAAATATTAAAATAGCCAGTGCGTTTACAAACCCAGTAACAACAGAGCGCGATACAAATCGCATTAATTCACCAAGCTTTAAAAAGCCTGCAAATATTTGTAGTAAGCCGGTAAGTAAGGTAGCAACAAGTAAGTATTCCAGACCATGATCTTTAACCAGCGTGACCATTAGTAGTGCCATTGCACCGGTGGCTGCAGATATCATACCTGGACGACCGCCTACAAAGGCAATAATAACCGCAATACAAAATGAGGCGTACAAACCCACCTTAGGATCAACACCTGCAATAATAGAAAAGGCAATAGCTTCAGGTATTAGCGCAAGCGCTACAACAATACCAGCAAGCACATCGCCACGAACATTAGAGAGCCAATCTCTTTTTACGTGATCAAACATGTAAGTAACCTAATTAGTTAGTTTCCCAAAGTATAGGGGAATATTTTATTTAAATATCAGGGATTCTCGCGCAGAGGCGATTAAGGTTGCACGTAATGTGCGGATTAAAAAGGGGGGGTGGTTGCCTAGGGCGGCGTAAGTTTCAAGAAAAAGCTCCTATTAGTTTGTGTTAACTGTAATATCTTGAAAATAACATAAACTAAAACCAAATTCTTTTAGTTTTTTATATTGAATGTAGTGATATGACTTGTTGATTACGTTTTATAACTTTGTAATTTATAACGTTAGCCCGCTTTAAGTTTGTGGGCAGACTTTAAACTGTACATGCGTTCATCGGCTAAGGTTAAGCATTCAGTATAATTTTGGCATTCATCGCTTGAAGCTATTCCATAACTAATGCCTGATTGTGGCCACTGTTGTTTAATAGTGTGATGGAGCGAATTTAGCTTTTCTTTGAGCGCTATTTTTATTTGGCTAAGCTCAGCTTTATTCGCTACTTTACATAGCCAAATAAACTCATCTCCTCCGGTTCTAAACACAGCTGTGTTATGTGGTACATGATTTTTCATTAAATTTGCTGCATTTACTAAAAATTCATCGCCTTTTGTATGCCCTAATGCATCATTTATTTTTTTGATGCCATCGCAATCTATAAACACAATTACGTAAGAAAAAATCGAGAGCTTGGTTAACTCATCATCTAATAATAAGCGATTTCCTACTTGAGTTAGCGGGTCAAAGCGCGATTGATAAAGTATGGTGTTAAATTCGTGCTGCTTTAATTTTAGCCACTCAGATAAAGACAATAGTATGCATACACAATCTATAGCCAAGGCACTAAGTACAAAGATTTCGGATGATGAAGCGTTTATCATATTAAAATGAAACGCGACATAAACAACCAAAGATAGGCTATAAAGTAAGTTACCAAATAAAAAGTACTTAGCTCTAAAGTCGTTTAAGCTTAACATTGCAAAGCCTGTTGTTATGCTAAGCATCACCCATGTTGCAGCTAAAAAATGCGCAACATAAAACACAATGTAAAACGGCATAAACACACTGCACACACCACATACAAGCGATGCATAAGTAAAATATTTTAACGCACTACCTAGTTTATTTGTTTTTTCTTTATCAAAATTAAACAAGTAGTAGGTATAGGTGGAGGCGCAACTGATTGCAAAAGCAAATAAGTACATGCCTAAATAGTGTTTATTAAAAGTAGGGCTAGCATATATTGCGTTTAAAGCACCCGACGCAAAAGCCCAACCTAGACCATGCAAGCCTACATAACCTGCACAAAACAATGCGACTTTTTGCTTTACTCTTAAAAACATTACAAAGGCCATAACAGCAAGTGTAAGCATGACCGAAATAGCGATAAGAGTTAATGAGTTTACATAAAATTGGTGATGCAAAAATGCAGGTTCGCTTAATATTTTTAAATCAACTGGGGTTGGATAGTGCTTAGCATCTAAATATATCCATAAGTAGCCTTTACCAGCGCTCGCAAAAGACAACTTAAAAGCTTGGCCATGCATTATAATAGCGGGTTGGTTAATGTGAGATTGCGAAAAATCAGCAAGCTTAATTAAATCCCCGTTATCACTTTGCCAATAGGCCACACCAACGTCGATAAAATTAGCTTGTGGGAGTATGTACCAATCTGAGGGGGTATTACTTTGAAGCGCTATTTTAGTCACAACAGCGTCGCTTTTTCCAAGTAAGTTATTTGTTTCAGTACTGTTTCTGTATAATGAAACTACTTGCTCTGCAGATGGAGCAGTACCTGATGATGTAGTGGGCCGCCATAAGTTATCATCGCTGAGAGTCGTTGTATCAGTATTCAGAGGGAGTGCACCGGTATAAGTACTAAACAAAGTACATAAAAATAATAGTGCTAAAACAACAACCCGATCCATATGAATACCCACTTTCCAATCCCACAAAGTGATTATATGCAATTTGTAAATAAATAGCATATAAATCAATCAAAATAACTATTTAAGGTGAAGGCGTAAAATTAAAACGTATAGGTTATTTTATTTGTATTACTTAAAGTAGTACGACTGAGTGGATTCGAACTACTGACCTTTGGACCGGGTGAACAAGAGTAGGTAGTGCTTTTTCTTTGGATTTATTATTACTTTGAAGTGGTACGACTGAGTGGATTCGAACTACTGACCTTTGGACCGGGTGATCAAGAGTAGGTAGTGCTTTTTCTTTGGATTTATTATTGCTTTGAAGTGGTACGACTGAGTGGATTCGAACTACTGACCTTTGGACCGGGTGATCAAGAGTAGGTAGTGCTTTTTCTTTGGATTTATTATTGCTTTGAAGTGGTACGACTGAGTGGATTCGAACCACCGACCCCTACCATGTCAAGGTAGTGCTCTAACCAACTGAGCTACAGTCGTACAATTTTTGAATTCTTAAATAAATTTATTCTCTGATTTTAGAATAAATATTGGTACGACTGAGTGGATTTTAACTACTGACCTTTGGACCGGGTGAACAAGAGTAGGTAGTGCTTTTTCCTTCAGTGATACTTTTTTCTTAAGTGTTGGTACGACTGAGTGGATTCGAACCACCGACCCCTACCATGTCAAGGTAGTGCTCTAACCAACTGAGCTACAGTCGTATTACTTTATTTAAGTAGGTGTTAATTGCTTAACAACGGCGGCTAATATATAGCGTGGCGGTTGGTGAATCAAGCAAGTTTGTTATTTTTAAGTTTATTTGTCGTTTTTTTATTCATATTGGGCTTATTTCACACGTTTTATAAAAACCTTGCCACCAAATTACATGATTTTTAGCAGAGCTTTTTAGTAAGTTCAGTAAGTTATTGCTTGATTTAAGTTTTATTAAGTTATTAATCGGCTCGCTTGTAATGCTTTGTTTAAACCACAGTTCTTTGTAAAGCGGTTGTAGCTCTTCTAAATAACCTGTGAGTTGTGCTTGATAAGGCTGAATATCTTTTAAATAAAACTTTTGAAATACATTACTTATTATTTTGGCTTTTTTATTGTTTTTGCCCACTGGGCAAAGGTCATTTAAGTTTAGTGTTTTTACAAACTTTGTAGCACTGTTATTTAACACCACTTGCGTGCGAGCTGATTGAATTAGCGCTTGATTAAATTGATACTTGTTTAACTGCTCAAGAGCACTAAGAATAGCATTCGCATTTATACTATAAAACTCTTGACTGCTTATTTTTTGTTTTATGGCAACCAGCTGTTTAAGGGCATGTAAAGTATCGCTGTAACCTGCAGGCTCTTTACTTAGCTCGGTTGATGTTAATTGCCATGTTTGGTTAAGCTCTCGTTCTTTAAAAAGCATGGTATTAAAATAGTGCATTAGATGCGTTTGTTTGTAGGTTTTAGCTTTTTGTATTTTACTGAAAATAGAGCTGTTTTTATCAATCGAGTTTAAGCAAACCTGTGCGCTTTGTATAAAATTTATCTGATACTTAAGTTGACTAGCAGCACCAGCCGTTTTACCTAATTGGTTATTGTGCTCACTGATTAGTACGTTTAATTTGCAGTGGCTGATACCTGCAAGTTCCACAATACCTAAAGTGATATTATTTTTTTCAAGTGGTGCAGGGGGCAATAACGACAGTTGCTTAAGTGGGGTAGGCTCAACAGCAGCCACATCAAGTGTACTGCTTAAGCGTTCAACATAGGTTTTATTAGTCTCGCTTGGGGCTTTAATACAGCCAACCAGCAAAAAACTGCACAGTATTAGTAAAGTAACTAATACTGTGCAGTTTGAGAGCATGCTAGCTTTTACTGAGTGCTTCATAATTACTAAACTCATACTTAAGGCGTTTATGTACTGTGAGCATTAAGAATATAGCTGCAACACTTAGGCCAACTATTATTCCTACCCAAAAGCCATGAGGCCCCATGGCTGGTACAATTATATCTGTTCTCGCCAATACGAAACCTAAGCAAAAGCCGATTAACCAATATGATATAAACGTAATGTACGATATTGGTGTTGTGTATTTTAATCCTCTTAATATGCCATTAGCCGCAACTTGTAGCGCATCAGGTAATTGATAAATACACGCCAAAATCATGATTGATGAGGCCAATGCTAATACCGCAGGGCTGTCGCTATACATTTGGCTTATATAGTCTCTGCCTGTAAATGTAATGAGTGCCAAAAATAACGCAATAGCAATAGCTAAAATATAGCTGGTAGAAACCGCTACTTTTAATTGCGTCATATTATTTTGGCCAAACAAGTTACCAATGCGAATACTAATAGCGATTGATAGGCTCAGGGGCATCATGAAAAGTAATGTAGTAACACTTGCAGCTATTTGATGCCCTGATACCGCAACGGCACCTAAATGTGCAATAAACAAAGGGATACATGCGAATAAAGTCACCTCAAAAAAAGTGGCTAACGATATAGGTATACCTAGCTTCGTTATAATACTAATAGTACTAAAGTTAGGCTTTTCGAATGATGAAAGTAGCCCTTTAGCGTCTATTTTTTTACTCATTTGGCAATAGGTTACTTGGGCTATGGCCATAATAGTTAATACTATGGCGGTAGCAATACCGCAACCCGCACCGCCGTAAGCAGGTAAGCCAAATAAGCCATTTATAAATATGTAATTAACCGGAATATTTACAGCAAGCCCCAGTAGGCTGATATAAAACGCGGGCTTGGTCATACCCATGCCTTCGGTCACGTTTCTATATACTGTAAATATTAAAAAGCCAAATACTCCCCATTTTACAAAGTGAATGTAATCGTAAGCTAAATTAGCAATCGCTGGGCTGGTATCGAGTTTAAAAATAATGGTATCGGCTAAATAGCTTATCGCAAAGCCGGTAAAACTTAAAATAGCGGTTAAATACAGCGCTTGTTGAAAATAGTGGCTAATGCCTTTTCTGTCATCCGCACCTGAAAACTGCGCAATAATACCGGTAAGGGCTAATAAAATCCCTTGTAAAGCCAGTAATAAAGGGTTCCAAATACCCGTAGCAATAGAAAGCGCGGCCAAGTCGGTTGGGCTTACTTGTCCGGCCATAATAGTGTCGACCACCGACATTAAAATAAGTGTGACTTGCGCTAAAAAAACAGGTAAAGCAAGGGAAAGTAAACGCTTAGCTTCCCAATTACAAAAGGTCATAAAAACAGCTATTAGATTAAACAGGCGGCAATTGTAATCTATTGTGTTTCAAATAAAAATCACAGTAGTGAATGATTTTGCGAGTTGATACGTTAAACTATCACTTTGTAATAATTTAAAGTGATTTTATGTTTACAGGAATTGTGCAAACACAAGCGACCGTTGTATCTAAAATGCTAAATGAAGGCGTTATTCGCTTAGTCGTTTCGGTAGGTGATGAGTATGTTAAGCACCTTGATTTAGGGGCGAGTATTGCAATTAATGGCTGCTGTTTAACCGTTGTTAAAGTTGAACTAAGTAACCACGATGTAGTGGCACAAGTTCACTTTGATGTGATTGACGAAACGCTGGCGCTTACAAACTTAGGCGAGTTAGAGTTAGGGAGCTTAGTTAATTATGAGCGTTCTGTAACGTTTGGTACTGAGCTTGGTGGGCATATAGTGTCGGGGCATATCCACTGTGCGGCACAAATAAGCCAAATAAATAAAGTGCAAAATAACTGTAAAATTCAGCTTAGCTTACCTAAGAAATGGCAAAAATATGTGATCTATAAAGGATTTGTAGCCATTAATGGCGCAAGCCTTACGGTTGGCGAGGTAGATGAACACGGTTTTTGGTTACACCTGATCCCCGAAACACTGGCCATTACTAATTTAGGGGCAGCGCAAGTAGGCGATAAGCTAAACATTGAGGTAGATCAGCAAACCTACACCATAATTAATACGGTCGAAAACTACTTACGCCACCAAGGCTAGAATATTTGTTCATTATCGCTGTCTATATGTAACTCTAGCTTTTTATTCGCATGGTCAATGTGCATGTTTAAATGGATAGGGTTACAGCAAGCGCTGCACTCTTCAATGTAGTCTTGATCGCCCATACTTGCGTCTATATCTAAATGTATATGGTTGCCGCAATGTGGGCAGGTGATACGTTGTGATAAAAAGTCTTTCATAATCACTCCCGCTATAAATAATAAAGTTAGGTCCAACTTAATCGCTGACAGATGAACCTCTACTTACTCATTAAATATAGCGCTGAAATGTAGCTTATGACACTTATTTTACAGCTTTAAAATGCTTAACTAAGCAGCCTATCGATATGTTGTTTTGCTTCAGTAAGATAGTGCCCTGCGAATATATTAGCGTGATTTAAAATAGGGTATAACTGGTATATGAGTTTGCGTTTTTCGTAGTTTGGAGAGAGCGGGTAGTGCTTGTTATAGGCGTTATAGAAGTCGTTAGGTAATGGCGCAAATAATTCGCTCATTGCCATATCAACCTCGCGGTCACCGTAATAGCAAGCAGGATTAAATAAAGTGGGTATATTTTTAATAAAACCCATATTCCCGCGCCAAAAATCACCATGTAAAAGAGAGGGCTCTATATGATGATTATGCAGCTGCTCTTTAACTAAATTTATTATGCGCTCAGGTTCAACTAGGTTTATGTTTTTTTCAGCGAGGAGTTGTAATTGCCAGCCAATGCGCTCTTCTGCGTAAAATACATCCCACTTTTTATGCCATCTATTTGGTTGCACAGTGGTGGCTAAATAGTTATCTACATCAAAGCCATACATAGCTTGAGGGTGCTTTTGATGCAGCATTGCAAGGTGCTTTCCCATATCATCCCAGCGCGTATGTGGCTGCTTATCGAGTACGAGCCATTCGAGCACAATAAACGAAAACTCAATGTTAGCACCTGTTACAATACAATCAGGTACCATAAATATACTGTTTTGTGTAAGAAGCTTAAGGCCTACAGCTTCGCTTTCAAGGCGTTCAAGCTCGCTTTTAAGCGCTATTTTAACTAAATAATTATGAGTACCATTGGTTAAATGAAAGAGTTTATCGGTATTTGTACTTTGCAATTGGCGTTTATAAGTGTGTTTAAAGTCATAATGAATGGCTTGGCTAATGTGCTCGTTTACAGTTTTCCACATATCTGTTGCTCGCCTTTTAAACAGGTATTTAAACTATGGCAAAAAAGTATTAATTTAACAAACTAATCGTTGTAAAATTAACGATATAAAAAATACTAATGGAGCACTAATGAATAAGAGTTTTATCACTAATTTGCTAGCTGGCGCGTGTGTAGTGGCAGGTTACTTTTTTGACCAAGCAATTGTGTTGTCGGTTGGCTTATTTGCCCTCTCTGGTGCGTTTACAAATTTATTAGCTATTCATATGCTATTTGAAAAAGTCCCTTTTTTATACGGCTCTGGTGTTATAGCGCTAAAGTTTGAGAGCTTTAAAGTAGCAATTCGTGATTTAATATTGACTGAGTTTTTTTCAGAGCAAAAAATCAATAATCTGCTCAATAAAGCACAGCCAAATATCGACTTTACACCCATTATTAGTAACGTTGATTTAAATCCTGCATTTGACAATTTATTAGAGGTCATAGAGCAGTCTCAGTTTGGCAGCATGCTAGGTATGTTTGGTGGCACAGCCGCCATTGAGCCAATGCGTGAAAAATTTATAGAAAAAATGCAATTGTCGCTTAGTGAGATTTCTCAAACTGACAACTTTAAAGCATTAGTAAACCAAACACTCTCACAAGGTAATAGCGCACAAAGCTTACACGTTACGGTACTTAAATTAGTGGATGAG
The DNA here is from genome assembly GCF_900239935.1 of Pseudoalteromonas carrageenovora IAM 12662. NCBI lineage: Bacteria > Pseudomonadati > Pseudomonadota > Gammaproteobacteria > Alteromonadales > Pseudoalteromonadaceae > Pseudoalteromonas > Pseudoalteromonas carrageenovora. The sequence goes on along the minus strand of NZ_LT965928.1, from coordinate 2,052,116 downwards.
CGTTTAGATGAGTTAACACCTAAAATGGTGAAAGAAATTATTCAAACTATGATCCGTGAGCACTTAGGTTGGTTAGTGGTGTGGGGCGGTGTATTTGGTGGCTTATTTGGTTTAATCGCAGCTGTTATATAATAAAACTAAGCCTGATTATAAACAGGCTTAGTTTTACATTAACGCCATACTATTTTGGCCCTGTAATAATTACTTTTTCAGGGTTAAATGTTTTTGCTATATCTTTAATTGACGTACGAGTACTGGTATCAATATTTAAATAGTTAGCGCTTTTATCTAAATTATATAATGTGACAAAGTCACCCATTGATAAGTTATTGCATTCAAGCTTTTTGCTTATAACCGCTTTACTAATATTTAAATTACGTGATGTTTTACGAAGTACATGCGCTTTATTAGCCGCTACAGCCATACATGCTTGTGTACCAGCTGATGAATCAGCAGCTTCAAATTGAACTGCCGAAGCAGGAGTTACTAATAGTGTTGCGGCAACTACCAACGTTGTACATAAACTAGCTTTTAATGTATTCATAATTATTCCTCATTGTTTGTGGTTCAGCTTTATTATTGAGCTATTTAATCTAAAAAGCTGTTAACCAAACGCAACAAGGTGTAAGCATGTATGTGAAAAATACACACTTTACGTAGATGCTTGAATATATGCTTTTTAAAATGTGTTTTTTGACACACTTAAGTAAAATTATTTTATAGCGACCAATTTTATAAATAACATAATCATTCTACAGTATTAAATAGCGCATTCACTGCGTTAAAAATGTTTCGTGTAGAATAACTACACGTCATAATTTTTCCTTGTTATTGCGCTATTTTATTAACGAAATAATAGGCCACTAATTTAATGTAATTGGTATAACTTATTTTTTCAGGCTGTTATTATCGCCTCCATTATTTGTGATGTTTTATTAATTAGCGCGTATTTATTAGGAGCACCAGTGAGCAAAACGTTAGCAAGCTATTATCAGCAAGCGTATGCATGTGAGCACAAGCATTTTAATCAATGTTTTTATTGTGGCTGCGAAGCAACAGAGCGAGACCATTGCCCGCCGCTGCATATGCTACAAAGCATTATAGATTTGGGCGAAGAAGCCGATTTTGTATCAATTGCTGCATGTTATGAGTGCCATGCACTATTACATAACGAAAGGCTCATGAGCATAGATGAGCGCTTCACTAAGCTTAAAAAAAAGCTCTCAAGCAAATATGCAAAAGCGCTGCGCGTTTATAATATGTGGGAAGAAAGCGAACTTGGCGAAATGAGCGACGAATTTGCACACAGCATTCAAGCGGGTATGAAGCTAGGAAAAGAAGCATCAGAGCGCTTAGCTTTTACAGGCTTCAGTTATGCCACAGAAGAAGCGCGTGTAACCGTGCGCGAAAAAACTAAAGAGTTTGATGTAGAAGGCGTGATTTTTACTGACTTTAAAGAAGCGTTAAACTACTGCATTAATAGTCTTAAAGTACAAAAAAGTGACTTTTATAAAATTTTAGTTGAAGACTACAACGGCGACTTTAACAAAGCGTTAAGCCAATATCGTCATCGTCACGATAAAGTAACCGCAGCGAAAGACGGTAATACTTTAATTAAAGATTTTTCCAAGCAGCATAAGCAAAACTCAGATTTTGTAACACGTACCGTTAAACACTTTATGAGCAAAGATCCGTCACTTACGACTGAAGGTGCGCTTGAAAAATTGTATAACAATTATATAAAAAAATAATTACAGTCATTTAACTCAATTAATCGCTTTTTTACCTGTTTTTTTAGCTTTATTACTTAGCTTTAGCTAAAGTAGCAAAAAAACAGGAGAACCTAACAACATGCAAAAATTTGCTCCCTCATTGTTAGCAGTTGGTTTAGCTGCTGCACTTGTTGGTTGCCAAGAAAATGGCCCACAAGATCCAAAAATAACAATCAATAAAAACCCTTACCCAAGTACTTACAAACCAGTAGCGACTAGTAGCACATTAATTACAAACGCCACTGTACTTACCGGTACGGGTGAGCGTTTAGATGAAACGGATGTTTTACTTGTTGATGGTAAAGTACAGCAAGTAGGCAAAGACTTATCTGCTAATGCAGATACTACAATTGACGCAATGGGCAAATGGGTAACCCCAGGAATTATTGATGTCCACTCTCATCTAGGCGCCTACCCAAGCCCATCGGTTGAGTCGCATCAAGATGGTAACGAAATGACGAGCCCGAATACTGCTGAGGTATGGGTAGAGCATTCTGTGTGGCCACAAGACCCTGGCTTTAACCGCGCTCGTGAAGGCGGTATTACCTCATTACAAATTTTACCAGGCTCAGCTAACTTATTTGGCGGCCGAGGCGTTACGCTTAAAAACGTACCAGCGCATACCATGCAAGCAATGAAATTCCCTGAAGCGCCAAATGGTTTAAAAATGGCGTGTGGTGAAAACCCTAAACGTGTTTATGGTCGTCAAGGTACATTACCTTCAACCCGTATGGGTAACATGGCAGGTTACCGTATGGCATGGGCAGAAGCACAAGAATATAAGCGCGCATGGGACAAGTACGACGCTGATTACGAAGCAGGCTTAAACCCAGAAGCACCCGTTCGCGACATTAAGCACGACACTCTTCGAGCGGTACTTGAAGGTGAAGTATTAATTCACAACCATTGTTATAAAGCTGAAGAAATGGCCATGATGATTGACCTTTCTAAAGAATTTAACTACCACGCTGGTACATTTCATCACGGTGTAGAGGCTTACAAAATTGCCGATCTTCTCGCTGATAACGGTTCATGTGCTGCACTTTGGCCTGATTGGTGGGGCTTTAAAATGGAAGCGTACGACATGGTTCAAGAAAACGTAGCTATTGTAGATGCGGTTAAAAACTCATGTGCGGTTGTGCACTCAGATTCTGATACAACCATTCAACGCTTAAACCAAGAAGCCGGTAAAGTAATGTTCCGCGCAAACGAAAATGGTTTTGATATTTCTGAGCAGCATGCCATTAAATGGATCACCTCTAATGCAGCTAAATCTTTAGGTATTGAAGATAAAACAGGATCGCTTGAAGCAGGTAAACAAGGCGATGTGGTTATTTGGAATCAAAGCCCATTTAGTGTTTACGCAAAAGCAGAGCAAGTGTTTGTAGATGGTGCAAAAGTTTATGATAGAAACGATAGCGCATTCCAAGCACAAAGTGATTTTATGTTAGGCCAACAATAAGGAGCCCAGAATGAAAAATTTATCACGTTCGTTTTCGCTATCTTTGGTTGCTGCTGGATTATTAGCCTCAGGTGCGGCAAGTGCCCAATCGCTTGCTATTGTTAATGCAACACTTCATACCTCATCAGAGCAAGGCGTTTTAGAAAACGCTAGTATAGTAATGGATAACGGAAAAATTACCGCCATTAACCCAACACAAGTGCAAGCAGATAAAGTTATTGATGTAAAAGGTCAAATTGTAACACCTGGCTTTATTGCAAGTATTAATCAGCTTGGCCTTGTTGAAGTGAGTGCAGTTGCAGGCTCTCGCGATGCAGGCGAAGAAAAAGCGGGTATTGATTTTGATGTAAGCCTTGCTTATAACGCCCATTCTAGCTTAATACCTTATGCGCGTAAGGGCGGGGTTACACGCGATGTAATAACTCCTCACGGTGGCGACAGTATTTTTTCGGGCCTTGCGAGTGTTGTTGATTTAAGTGGTAGTTTTGATAGCGACATTCAAAAACAAGCCGCTTTAATTGTTTATTTAGGAGAACGCAGCAAAGGTTCCCGTGCATTTACATTGCAAACGCTTATTAATAAGCTTGAAGAGCACCAAACTAAAGCGGCTAAAAAGCCTAAAAAAGATGACGACAGCAAGCCAAGTACTGAAGATAAAGTAATGGCTAAAGTACTTAGCGGCGATATGCCACTTGTAGTAGGTGTATCGCGAGCGGCAGATATTATTGAGCTTCTTAAGGTTAAAAAGCAGTTTGGTATTAATCTAGTGCTAAATGGTGCGCAAGATGCTGTAGTAGTAAAAGAAAAGCTAGCTCAAGCACAAGTGCCAGTAATTATTAGTGCAATGGACAGCTTACCTTCAAGCTTTGACTCACTTCATGCAAGTTTAGATAACGCAGCCGTGCTTGAAAAAGCCGGAGTAAAGGTTATTTTAACGGTAGGCGGGGATGCCAGCCATAATATTTACCAGCTTCGTTTTGATGCCGGTAATGCAGTTTCGTATGGCATGAGCCAGCAAGGTGCACTTAATGCTGTTACATCCAATGTAGCCGACGTATTTGGCATAAATGCAGGTAGCCTTGAAGTAGGTAAAGCTGCCGATGTGGTTGTATGGAGTAACGACCCATTTGAGCTAAGTAGCCATGTAAGTAAAATGATTATTAACGGTGAAGAGGTTTCTACACAGTCGCGCCAAGATAAACTACGTGAGCGTTACACTACAGATTCAACAATGCCGCGTGCTTATACAAAATAATTAATATAGCTTTAATTATCCAAAATTCAGGTTAATTATTAAAGGCCGCTACTTTAAAGTTAAAGTAGCGGCCTTTTTATATAAAATGAAGACACAAAAAAACCGCTTACTTTAAAAGTAAGCGGTTTTTTAATTTAATCTAAAATTATACTAATTTAGATAAAATTTCGTTAAATGTAGCACTTGGGCGCATTGCTTTAAATGCAGCATCATCATTTGGTTGGAAGTAACCAGATAAGTCTACAGCAGGGCCTTGAGCTTCATTAAGCTCGCTTACGATTTGATCTTTTTGTGTCTCTAAATCGTTAGCAATTTGAGTGAACTGCGCTTTAAGCTCACTGTCTTCGTCTTGCTTAGCAAGCTCTTGAGCCCAAAATAAAGATAAGAAGAAATGAGAACCACGGTTATCAATTTCTTTTACTTTACGTGAAGGCGACTTGTTTTGTGCAAGGAAAGTACCTGTTGCTTTATCTAGTGTATCAGCAAGTACTTGTGCTTTTTTGTTACCAGCAGTCACACTTAAGTGTTCAAGTGATGCAGCAAGTGCTAAAAATTCACCTAGAGAATCCCAACGTAAGTGATTTTCTTTTTCGAATTGCTGAACGTGCTTAGGTGCAGAACCACCCGCGCCAGTTTCAAATAAGCCACCACCATTCATAAGTGGAACAATTGAAAGCATTTTAGCACTTGTACCCAACTCTAAAATTGGGAATAAATCTGTTAGGTAATCACGTAGTACGTTACCTGTTACAGAAATAGTGTCTTTACCTTCTTTAATACGCGTTAAAGAGAAAAGTGTTGCTTCAAGCGGTGCTAAAATTTGAATATCTAGGCCAGCAGTGTCGTGATCTGGTAGGTATTTGTTCACTTTTTTGATTAGTTGTGCATCGTGAGCACGGTTTTCGTCTAACCAAAAAATTGCAGGAACGCCAGTTGCACGTGCACGGTTTACTGCAAGTTTAACCCAGTCTTGGATTGGTGCATCTTTAACCTGACACATTCTCCAAATATCGCCTTGCTCAACAGTGTGCTCAAGTAAAGTAGCGCCATTTGCATCAACAACACGGATAGAACCGTCAGCTTTTGCTTCAAACGTTTTATCGTGCGAACCATACTCTTCAGCTTTTTGAGCCATAAGGCCAACGTTTGGAACGCTACCCATAGTTGTTGGATCAAAGGCGCCGTTTTCTTTACAAAAATCAATAGTTGCTTGGTAAACACCTGAGTAACAACGATCTGGAATTACAAAGCTTGTGTCTTGTAATTTACCATCGTTATTCCACATTTGACCGCTTGAACGGATTGCAGCAGGCATAGACGCATCAATGATCACATCACTTGGCACGTGTAAGTTTGTAATGCCACGGTCAGAATCAACCATAGCAATTGCAGGACGGTTTGCGTAAACAGCTTGAATATCTGCTTCAATTTCTTCGCGCTTAGCGTCGTCTAATGTTTGAATTTTAGAGTATACGTCGCCTAAACCATTATTTACATCAACACCTAGCTCTTCAAAAAGCTCACCGTGTTTAGCAAATACATCTTTGTAGAATACTTTAACAGCGTGACCAAAAATAATTGGATCAGACACTTTCATCATTGTCGCTTTCATATGAAGCGAGAATAAAACGCCTTTTTCTTTAGCTGCATCAATTTCTGCTGCTAAAAACGCTTGAAGCTTAGAAGCGCTGATGCGTGATGCATCAATAACTTCACCAGCTAAAAGTGGTGTGCTTTGCTTAAGTACAGTTACGTCGCCGTTAGTAGCTACATGTTCAATACGAACATCAGTTGCAGTATCTACAGTAACTGATTGCTCAGAACCAAAGAAATCGCCTTCGTTCATGCTTGCAACATATGACTGTGAATCTTTGCTCCATGCACCCATTGAATGAGGATTGTTACGTGCATATTCTTTAACAGAACCTGGCGCGCGACGATCAGAGTTACCTTCACGTAATACAGGGTTTACCGCACTACCTTTAATTTTATCGTAAGTCGCTTGGATTGCTTTTTCTTCATCGTTTTTAGGCTCAGAAGGGTATTCAGGTAACGCGTAACCTTTAGTTTGTAGCTCTTTAATTACTGCGCGAAGCTGTGGAACAGATGCACTGATATTTGGTAGTTTGATGATGTTAGCTTCTGGTGTTTTTGCTAATTCGCCAAGCTCTGCAAGTGCATCATTAATGCGTTGCTCTGGTGTTAAGTAATCAGGGAAGTTTGCAATTACACGACCTGCTAATGAGATATCGCGAGTTTCAACTTCAACACCTGCCGCATTAGTATAGGCTTGGATAATTGGTAACAACGAGTAAGTTGCTAGTGCCGGAGCTTCGTCCGTTTTTGTATAGATAATTTTTGATGTCATCATCATTCCTAGATAGTAGGCCAAAGGCCTTATTCAACAATGCAAAGGAACTCATTAAGCTTGAGAAGCCGTATCAACTCTCAAATAATGAATAGTTTGTTAGGTGTTGGTACTCATTATTGCCTTTTAATAAAGCAGAATAACCACACCTGACGAACTGGGTTCCTGTTTATAATTCAACGAATAAAACGCTACACTTAACCACTAAATTGGTTTTAGTGGTATTAGCCTTTAGCATAGGAAGTTCCTAATACAAAAACACTTAGGTAATTGCGATGTTAATACGTTGTTTTTAGCACCAAGAGTGTAACAAGCTTGGCTAAAAAGGGCTAGGTTTTGAACTTGCCAACAAGTATATAAATAGCTCTGTGTTAGAACATTGGGGTATATAAAATAAATTCAAGGAAAAGGGTTGAAATTACGTAAAATGAGGCAATAAATGACAGTAGAAGCAAAGAAGTGTGTTTTGAAGGATTAAGCGAGGATCTAAATTAGGTCACTCGCTTTTAGTGGAACAAAGTTGCAATCACTCTAAAATGTCACCGTTAGGGGCAATGTTTTTAGCATGAAGGCCTTTAGGATCTTGTTCTAATTCGAATGTTACATCTTGACCAGCTTTAAGTGTCTTATAACCGTCCATTACAATCGTTGAGTAATGAGCGAAAATATCATTCTCGCAGCCGTCTTCTACGATGAAACCAAAACCTTTGGCGTTGTTGAACCATTTGACTTTACCACAAGCCATACTTCTACATCCTTCTATAAGTTGACTAATTTAGTTATTCTAAACCGTATAATTTGCTAGACTGACTAAGGTTTAATCAATCTATATTTGACTGTAGTTTATTTAGCCAACCAGTCAAGTGTTTTAAGTTATTTTTTAACATTTTATTTATTTTTTATTCAAGTTTGCTTGAGTTCCAAAGACAAGACTATATTTAATTATGAGTGGTATGAAAGATTCAGGTGTTATAGACACAGTTCGCGATAGTGAAAAGCAAAAGCTACAGCCACCGCGGAAATACAAAGTTGTTTTAAATAACGACGACTACACGCCAATGGACTTTGTAATAGAAGTTCTGATGACGTTTTTTAATATGGATAGCGATAGAGCAACCGACGTGATGCTTCAAATTCATGAAAAAGGTAAAGGTATATGCGGGGTTTACAGCCTCGACGTAGCCCATACCAAAGCTGAACAAGTTAACCGCTACTCGCGGGATAACGAGCATCCACTGCTTTGTAGTTGTGAGCAGGAATAAATACCAATTTTATTAAAAAGTGATCATTTAAGCGGATTAAATAACTTATTAACTTCGTTAAAAATTATTCATATAGAACAACTATATTTGTAATTTTTGCCTTGTAACTAAGCTATTTACTCATCGCTATAATAGCCACTAATTTAATGCAATTGGTATAAATACCAATTAGGGTGATCAAACATCCAATTGATGTGGTATAAATTATTATCTCAGTAAGGGGTTGCCAATGCTAAACAAAGACTTAGAACTAACCTTAAATGCCGCGTTTCGTGAAGCGCGCACTCGCCGTCATGAGTTTATGACCGTAGAGCACCTTTTACTTGCGCTTTTAGATAACCCGTCATCGGGGGAAGCATTAAACGCGTGCGGTGTTGATATTTCAGGCCTAAAAACTGAACTATTAGAGTTTATCGACGAAACCACGCCGGTAATTCCAGATTTAGAAGAAGAGCGCGAAACTCAGCCTACACTTGGCTTTCAACGAGTCCTTCAGCGTGCAGTTTTTCATGTTCAATCATCAGGAAAAAATGAAGTAACAGGCGTAAACGTTTTGGTTGCTATTTTTTCAGAGCAAGAAAGCCAAGCCGTATATTTACTTAAAAAGAGCGATATTTCTCGCTTAGATATTGTTAACTTTATTTCTCATGGTATTTCAAAGGCAGATGATGAGTTAGGTGACGACACCGACGACATTCATGAAGAAGTGCAAGAAGTACAAAACGAAGAAGCAAGCAAACTAGATAGCTTTACTACTAATTTAAACGTTCAAGCTCGTGATGGTCATATTGACCCATTAATTGGTCGGGATAGCGAAGTAGAGCGCACAGTACAAGTATTGTGTCGCCGTAAAAAGAATAACCCGTTACTTGTAGGTGAAGCAGGGGTTGGTAAAACAGCCATTGCAGAAGGCCTTGCGTATCGAATTGTTAACGAGCAAGTACCTGAGGTAATTGCTGATGCAGTTGTTTACTCTCTTGATATGGGCGCATTGCTGGCGGGCACTAAATACCGTGGGGATTTTGAAAAACGCTTTAAAAGTTTATTAAAAGAGCTGCAAGCAAAACCAGGCTCGATTTTATTTATTGATGAAATACACACAATTATTGGTGCAGGTGCAGCTTCGGGCGGCGTAATGGATGCATCAAACTTATTAAAACCACTACTTTCTAGTGGGCAATTACGTTGTATGGGCTCAACTACATACAATGAATATAAAAATATCTTTGAGAAAGACCGCGCATTGGTTCGCCGCTTTCAAAAAATTGATGTACTTGAACCAAGTGTTGCCGATACCACTAAAATATTAAATGGCTTAAAAGAGCGTTACGAAGAGCATCATGGTATTCGTTATACCCAAAAAGCCCTTAAAGCAGCCGCTGAGCTAAGCGCTAAGTACATTAATGAGCGTCACTTACCTGACAAAGCCATTGATGTAATAGACGAAGCCGGTGCAAACCAGCGCTTGCAACCTAGCTCTAAGCGTAAAAAAACCATTGGTGTATCAGATATTGAGTTGATCATATCTAAAATGGCACGTATTCCACCGCAAAATGTGTCATCAACAGATAAAGAAACGCTTAAAAACCTTGATCGTAATCTTAAAATGTTGGTATTTGGGCAAGACCAATCTATTGACGCTCTTACATCAGCTATTAGATTATCTCGTTCAGGACTTGCGAACGAAGATAAACCAGTGGGTTCTTTCTTATTTGCAGGCCCAACGGGTGTAGGTAAAACAGAAGTCACTAAACAGCTAGCTAAATGTATGGGTGTTGAGTTTATTCGTTTTGATATGTCTGAGTACGTTGAGCGTCATGCGGTGAGTCGTTTAATTGGTGCGCCACCAGGCTACGTAGGGTTTGAGCAAGGCGGATTATTAACCGAAGCTGTAATTAAAAATCCACATGCGGTTGTACTTTTGGATGAAATTGAAAAAGCACATCCAGATATTTACAATATTTTGCTGCAAGTAATGGATCACGGTACGTTAACCGACAACAACGGCCGCAAAGCCGACTTTAGAAATGTGGTTGTAGTAATGACTACCAATGCAGGTGTGCAAGAAACAACGCGCAAATCTATTGGCTTTAGTGAGCAAGACCATACGCACGATGCAATGGGCGAAATTAATAAAGTATTCTCGCCAGAATTTAGAAACCGCTTAGATAACATTATTTGGTTTAACCACCTTGAAAAAGACGTTATTTTACAAGTTGTTGATAAATTTGTTGTTGAGCTGCAAACGCAATTAGATAAGAAGTCTGTTAATTTAGAACTTACATCTAAGGCGCGCGAATGGCTTGCAGACAAAGGCTACGATAAAGCAATGGGAGCGCGTCCTATGGCGCGTGTTCTTCAAGAAGAGCTTAAGAAACCACTGGCCAACGAAATTTTATTTGGTCAACTTATTGATGGCGGCACTGTTAAAGTGTCTGTTAAAGATAAAAAAATACGCTTTGATTATGAAAGTAATTTAACACCAGCGTAACTAGCTTTGTAAAAATAAAATAGCTCGCTTATAGCTCGCTTATAGCTCGCTTATAGCTCGCTTATAGCTCGCTTATAGCGAGCTATTTTTTTGCTTTTTACAGGCAACAAAAAACCCAGCAAAAGCTGGGTTTTTTGTTTATTAAATGTAATTGCTAGTAAGTACCATCAATTACATTTAATAAACGCTTAAAGCTAGTTATGCACTAGCCAAAAACTAAATCTCGTTTACGCACTTACTTAGCGAGCACGGA